>JAFSLR010000026.1 GCA_017448375.1 Synergistaceae bacterium
GACATAAGCGAGCAGGAAAAAATGTACAAACTTGACGGCGCGTTCCATTCACGGCGGACAATGGTTATCGGCGGAGGCTCAAAGGGTACAGGTACGCTCACAATAACGTCATCAACGTATGAAGGGCTCGACTCCGAGATGCACATGCTAATCAACGGCGGAGTCATCAACGTAACAGCCCCCGATGACGCAATCAACGTCAATGAAGATAACGTTTCAGTATTCCAGATGGACAGCGGTACAATGACAATCTCATCAACGAATGCTGACGGTATAGACTCAAACGGCTGGATTGCAATCAACGGCGGAACTCTCAACATCACAGCCGGAAATACGCGCATAGGTTCGGCGGGCGAGTCTGGAATGGACGCAGAGAACGCTGACCCGTATATCTCCGACAGTGCAACGTACAACTGGACAGCCGCAAGCGGTAACGGAGGCCAGCAGCCCGGAGGCAATACCACGAGCGGAGACCAGACTCCCGGCGGCAACACTACAAGCGGAGACCAGACTCCCGGCGACAACACGAACACGAACACCGGGACAACAACGCTGCCAGTAACCCCGACGGTTAAGACGCTGAATGACGGAACAGTATTTACGCTTTTCCCGTCAGACGGTAGTGTTGAAACTGATACGGAAGGCGCAAGGAATATACCTTCAAGCGGAAGCACATTCCCGATAGTACATAAGGTGAATGATTTCGCGGGACTGACAACGAACTAGCATTCAGAACTTAAAGGGAGGGTATCTCTTCGTGGGATACTCTCTTTTTTATGGCAAATTTCAGTGTAGAATAAACACATCACATTTCACATTGGAGGCAGATTAATTTTGAAGAGATTGTACTTTGCGTTAATCGCGCTGTCAGTCTTCGTATTCTCAGGCTGCGGGGGCGGCGGCGGGGGCAGCGGCTCATCGTCAACAGGAGGCAGTCCCAAGATAAGCCCGGACGTTAAGCAGGTTATAGTACTGAGTTCCCCAGCGTTTGAGCGTAACAAGAGATACAGAATCTACAAGGGCGCGACACTCTCAGGCATGAACGGAGCAAAATATTTCATCTCTAACACAGGAAGCGAAGCAGTACAGTCAACATTAAATCTAGGGTTCAGCGAGGAATTTAACGCCAACGAGTCATTCATTGTTGTGAATTACGCGCCGGATTACGAATCGCATTCGGGGAGCGTAGTTTTTGCGTACGATCCTTCGGGGGTTAATGACGCTTTCACTTCTGGCGGGAATATCGCATTCACTGGGGGGAGTCTCATGCGCTACAGGTCTCTGACTCTTTCGGAGAACGTGAACGCCTCAGAGGTTAGATCATCGGCGAAACCTCAAGACGCGGATATATACGCAGAGTTTGAATCCGAGAGGGGAATAACGACATTCGCAATGGGTTCTGGAACATCATTGAGCTTTATTGCGGTTGACGGGGAGTCATATCTTTCGCGCGACATACCGTCTTCGGGAAATGTATTAAGGCTAGTGCGTAAGGTCAACACATTTTCCGGGATAATCAGCGACTGAGCCTCCCCATGCCTAAAAGCAGGTGGTTCTTGAGAAGTTTGATTTTAAGTTTCCACCTGCATATACAGGCATCCTTATTCTCAAGGGCGTGGCCAGTCTGCCCCTACTGTATAGCCCCCAAAGGGACACAACATTACTTTTTCTGAGTATGTTTAATGCTCCGTTTACATCGGCGTTAAACTCAAAGCCTGTGCTCGTTCGGTACATTCCTCTGTGAATGCGTCTTCCCGAAAATTCATATTTCTGCGGGTTATCAGCGTTGTATATCGGCATTTCGTCCTTATCCCAGAAACTTGCTTGGGACGTGTAACTTTCTTCCTGCTCGATGTACTCTATTCCGTAAAGCTCACATAGATATTCTAATTTCTGCCTTATCTCGCCGAATGGAATATTGACGAAATTCTGATTGTTCGTTTTCCCCATGTGGCTGTTTCTCTGGAATGTTACATTGTAACCGCAGACTAATTTCCCGATATTATGCAAAAGACAGTAATCTATTACCTTTCGGCAAGCCTTAGAAATATAGTCATTCACTCGCAATTTTCGTTTCCTCGCAAGCTGTTTCTGCCTGAACGTAGGCTTTTTGCCGTATTTTTGCTTGTCCTTGATACTGGCAAGCTGTGCATTTTCTTTGTTGTACCATTGATTTATCGCTTTTAGTCTACGCCCGTCTATTATGAATGTCTGCCCTTCACTTGTCGCACACGTCATCAGGTTATTCACGCCGAAATCAATCGCTAATGCTTTTTGTTGGTCTAATTCCCTTCGATCTTCAGTTGCTTCATATGTGTACTGAATTTCAAAGTACTTAGCGTCATTGAGTGGATATATCTTGATGAATTTTACCTTCTTGCCTTCAAGTTTCGGCGGGACTTTTATCGTTATCTTGCTATGTTCTGCTCCGTATTGCTTTGAATATGGCAGTATGAACGTCGTATTGCGTATTGTGAACTGCTGAATTATCAGCGGGGCAAATCCGTCTTTAGGCAGGTAATGCGGAATTTTCACGGCTCTGATGTCGTACTGTTTTTTCTTCACCAGCCTTAACAGTGCAATGAATGACGCAAACATACCGTCAACAATTTTCATAGACTGTTGAGCCATATTCGAGTTCAATATTCGGTAATTTTCGGAAGTTTTCAATATCGCGTAAGTTTTCTCGTAACCTAAATATTTACGCTCCGAAAAGAAATACTGCCGATTAACGTAAAGAGCTTCATTCATCAAATTTTTAGACGCTCTGCACAGTTCTCGCAGATTACGGTAATCATC
>JAFSLR010000235.1 GCA_017448375.1 Synergistaceae bacterium
CCGACTCGGCCTTATTGACTCTCGGATCGTTCGCGCCCTGAGCGATAAACAGCGGGATTCGTATGTTCTCAGCGTGGAATACGGGCGATACTTCCGTCAGCAATTCTTTATCCTTCACGGGGTCGCCTATCATTTCATACTCCATGTCGATAAAAGGCTTCCAGTAAGGCGGAATACTCTCAAGCATCGTGAAGAGATTCGACGGCCCAACATAGCTCACAGCGCAGGCGTAAAGATACGGCGTGAACGTTGCACCAGCAAGCGCACTGTAACCCCCGTAGCTGCCCCCGTAAATCGCGAGTCTCGAACGGTCAGCAATACCCTCACTCACTGCCCACTGGACTCCGTCCGTAACATCGTCCTGCATTTTTCGCCCCCACTGCTTGAAGCCGGCAAGCCAGAATGATTTGCCGTAGCCCGTTGAACCCCTGAAGTTTACCTGCAAGACAGCTATTCCCCTGTTAGCGAGGAATTGAGCCTCAGAGTCGAATCCCCAGCCATCGCGCGCGCTTGGGCCTCCGTGAGGTATCACGACTAGCGGGAGATTCTTCGCCTCAACCCCAACAGGTAGCGTTATGTATCCGTGAATCGTAAGGCCGTCCCTAGCCGTGAATGTTATTGCCTTCATCGATGCCATCTGATCGGCTTTGAGCCACGGGGATAAGTCAGCAAGTTTCGACATTGATTCGTCTTTGCGGTCGAAAAGGTAATATGCTCCGCGTGTCCTGTCGCTGTAAGTCCGTACTATGACTCTGCGTTCGTCATCATCAATATCTGCTACAGCGGCTTCAACTCCCGGGAAAAATGCGTCAAGCGTTTTCTGCAATTCTTCCCTTTCAGAGTCAAAGAATTTGTAGTGCCTTCTGTCTGTCGTGTAGGTTACGCCTGTAATGATTTTCCGTTTCTTTGAATGCATGAGGCTTCCTACGTCAACTTCATCATGGCCGAAAATAAAATCAAGCGTCTTGTTCGTCTCAGGGTCATATGTGTATATTGCTGTCTTGTCAGTGCTGAGATTTGACACAACGTACATCATCTTGTTGTCGTATGTGAACATGACGGGTGAAAATGTTTCCTTGAAGTTAAGCGTCATGAGAACGTGAAAATCCTGCGACTCGTCAGAACGGTAAAGCAATGTCTCATTCACACCGTCAGTTTGGACGGCAGCGCGAAGTTTTCCGTCATGATCCGTCATCCAGCCCGTAATATTTCCGGGATTTTCGCCGACAAGCTCAAGCTCACCCGTGAGAATGTTACAGCGGTAAACGTCAAAGACTTCCGGGTTTCTTCGGTTCATTCCGATTAGCATGTGAATCGGAGCGTCTTCGAGGTCATCAACGACTCCGGCTTTAACTTTCTCGAACGGAGTCAAATCTTTTGCGTTTGTTCCGTCAATGTCGGTTACGTAGATGTGGAAATTCTCATCTCCGCCCGAATCCTGAGCATAAACTATTTTCCCGCTTCCTTTCCAGAAGAATCCGGCTATATCGCGTTCGGTTGCTGAAGTTATGCGTTTCTCGTTTCCCGTAGCAATATCGCGGACATAGACATTCATACGGTGTTCCCAAGGGCGTGCGAAGGCGAGCTTTGTACCGTCAGGAGAAATTGAGAACGCTGCGTTTGTTGGATTCCTGAAGAAATCTTCCATTGGCAATAGGGGAGGAACAGCAGCGAACGCACACACAGCAGGCATAGCGAAGAACAGAGCCGTAACAGCAAATAATAATCTCATGGGTAAAAACTCCCTTCAATGAATTTTGTATGCTTGATTGTATCACGGCCTCACTAAACAGTCTCATGCTGTATTAGAATCTTTTGCGGTAATGAATTTTCGTAAGGAGGGTTTAAGTTGCAGGATAATATTTCTGTTTACCCCGTGAAAGTTTCAAGTGTTGAAGATATGACAAGATTGTGCGCTAAAATCGGAACTGACTCACATGCGCTGGCTTATCTTTTGCCTAAGTCTGAGATGATTCACATTTACGCCGAAAGAGTCGACTATAGGGCCGCGAATTTCATCAAGCAGGAAATGTTATCGCGCGGGGGAGATACGGCTGTAGCGAAGCATGTTATTGACGGCAAGACAGATTACAGCGACATTCTTATAATGGGAACGCCCAAACAGATAACGAGTCTCACGGAGAAAATGAAGGCGATGAACATTTGGGGGATTGGTGCAATACGCGAAAAGATTACGGAGATTATGAGAAACGTTAAGGTGCGAAAATGGGAAATGATTTCACCTTCGGGACACAAAATCATTCTTGACGGTAAAACGCGGTTAATGGCCATTCTGAATTTAACGCCCGATTCGTTTTTCGAGGGAAGCAGAGTCGATGAAGGAGGAATTATTGAGAGAGCCGGAAAATTCCTGAATGAGGGAGCATATATTCTTGATGTTGGAGCTGAGTCGACGAGGCCGGGAGCGAGTCCCGTTAGCGAGTCCGAAGAGGCCGGAAGGTTATTGCCTGCGCTGAAAGTTTTGCGGCGTGAATTTCCTGACGCTTTGATTTCGGTTGACACGTACAAGGCTGAAATTGCGAGGCTCTCTGCGGGTGAAGGTGCTGACATAATCAACGACATTAGCGGGTTCGGGTTTGACCCTGAAATGGCCGGAACTGTTTCGGGATTGAAGATTCCGTATGTCTTGTCGCACATTGAGGGGACTCCGTCTGACATGGCCAAATACGAATCGCATGATGATATTCTGGGGGACATTCACGGATATTTTGCGGAAAAACTTCCTGATTTAGAGTCGGCCGGGGTGAATCTCGGAAATGTGATACTTGACCCGGGATTAGGTTTCGGGAAATCGGCTGGGGATAATTTCTCGGTACTGAGGGATATTGAGAGCCTCTGCGTTTTCGGGAGGCCAGTAATGATTGGGCATTCGAGGAAGAGATTCACTGGGGGGATTTCGGGGACTCTGGGGGTTACGGCG
>JAFSLR010000236.1 GCA_017448375.1 Synergistaceae bacterium
AAAATTTCTGCTGAGATTTCAAGCAAGGCAGAAGACATTAACGCGGTCAACCTCAAAGAATTAGGCGCAGGAAAAGCCGTAAAGTTCAAAGGCACTGTAAGCGATTACTCATCGAAAGCCGGAGGAAAGCGCGTAACTATGGCCGTAACTCCTGAAAATTATTCCGGCGGTATGCAGTTCGTGATTCAGCTTGGGAGCATTTATACCGGGACTGCTGTACGCGATGTTCAGACCGTGAAAAGTTTCGGAGACTTCACGAATCAAACCGAATGGAGCCAGTACGCAAAGGCTTTGAACTCTCAAGTCGACAAAGAAGTAGTTACACCCCTTGCGATTAATGACAGCGTAAAGGGAAAAACTGTAACGGTTATCGGCGCGGCTACGTCATCAGGGAATCAGGTCAACGTTACCCCTGTTTCAATCGTCATCGAGTAAAGGGGAGGGGATTTTATGTTTGATGATCCCAATGTGGTATTGCACTGCGAGAAAATCGACAAAATTTATCCCGGCACAAAAGCTCTCGATCAGGTTTCGTTTGACCTTCTCAAAGCAAAAGTTAACGTCTTAATCGGCGAGAACGGCGCGGGAAAATCTACCCTAATGAAAATGATTGCAGGGATTGAGCAGCCTTCAGCGGGTAAAATGTACATGGACGGTGAAGAAGTCTACTTCCGGGACATTAACGACGCAAAAGCAAAGGGCATCGGAATAATTCATCAGGAATTGAGCTTATTCCCGAATCTTACCGTGTATCAGAATATCTACATGAACCACGAGAAAACTAACGCAGGATTTCTTGACGACAAGAAGCACATTGAGGGCGCGCGGAAAATTCTGAGCCGCCTTGAGCATGAAATACCGCCTGAGACTCTCGTGGGCGATTTGAGAGTCGGTCAGCAGCAAATGGTAGAGATTGCGCGGAATCTTGTTGATGATGATTTGAGGGTCTTAATCATGGACGAGCCTACATCATCACTTTCTGCCGCTGAAGTAAAAGTGCTGTTCAAAATCATGCGCGAGCTTCTCGAACAGGGAATCTCAATCGTGTATATATCCCACAGGCTTGAAGAGATTATGGAAATCGGCGACCACGTTACGATTTTAAGGGACGGAAAATATGTTGCCGACGCTGACATCAAAGACATCACGCTTGAATGGATAGTCGAAAACATGGTTGGGAAGAATACCCAGTACCACAGATTCGAGCGGAGCATAGATCTTAATTCAGCCGAAAAAGTTCTCGAAGTCAACAATCTCTATCTCCCTAAAACCGGCGGTGGCTGGCTTCTTGATGATGTCAGCATGTACCTGAAGAAGGGTGAAGTTCTCGGCATTTACGGACTCTTAGGGGCAGGACGGAGCGAATTATTCGAGTGCCTAATGGGAATGCGCCCTGAACATTCAGGGGAAGTCATCTACAAGGGCAAAAAGATGAAAATCGGAACTATTGCCGACCAGCTCAGCTCAGGATTCGCAATCGTCCCGGAAGACAGACAGAGGCAGGGACTCGTTCAAAGCCTCGACATCTGCAAAAATGCTTCTCTTGCGTCCCTTGAGGATTTCGCGCACTTCTGGTTCATGGATTACACAGCTGAAGGAAAAGCCGTTGATGACGAAATCAGAGAGCTTCACATAAAGGTTGCCGACAAACATCTCCCGATTCTGTCGCTGTCTGGAGGAAATCAGCAGAAAGTCGTAATCGCAAAAGGACTCATGACAAAGCCCGAAGTGCTGTTAATGGACGAACCTTCACGCGGAATCGACATCGGCGCAAAAACAGAAGTCTTTGAGATAATCCACGAATTTTCAGAGCGCGGACTCTCAATCATCGTCATATCCTCTGAGCTGAAAGAGATTATGGCGATTGCTGACAGAATATATGTCCTGTCAAACGGAAAATGCACCGCAGAATTAACCGGCTCTGACATAACCGAAGACAACTTAGTACGTGCTTCATATGCCGGACTCGGTACAGGAAAGAGCGCGGCGGCGTAACAGGAAAATTTGACTTGAGGTGAAAACATGAAAAAAGATAATACCCAGCTGATTATGACCTTGCTAAAAGGCCGTACGTTTATCGTCTTGATTCTTCTCGTAATTTTCTTCAGCTTTGCTTCTTCATCGTTCCTTTCACTTAACACATTAACGATGGTTGCGAAACATGTTGCGCTTTACGGCATTCTTGCGCTTGGTATGACGTTCGTAATCATCACGGGCGGAATTGATTTGTCTGTCGGCTCAGTTGTCGGGCTTGTCGGAATGCTTGCGGGCGGATTGATTCAGGAAGGCTTAACGATTGGCGGAAAAACGATTTATTTCACAGTCCCTGCAATCATTGTATTAATGCTCTGCATGGGCTGCCTTATTGGACTCGTAAACGGATTAATCATCACAAAACTTAACGTAGCGGCATTCATTACGACACTGGGAACAATGTACATCTGCCGGGGACTCGCTAACCTGCGTTCGGCGGGCGCGACATTCTCAAGCATAGGAGGCTTTGAGGGACTCGGCAATGTCGGGTTAAAGTCATTCGGGGCTAACTGGTTCGGGATTCCTGCGGGCGTTTATGTCTTTGCGATACTCTCAATAATTGCGGCGTTGTTGCTGAACAGGACTCCAACGGGCTGGCACTTCCTCGCTGTCGGAGGCAATGAGAAGAGCGCGAAACTTTCAGGGATTAAGGCTGACCGCGTGAAAATTCTTGCTTACGTGATTTCGGGATTCTGCGCGGCGTGGATAGGCATAATCAACACGGCACAACTTTCGGCGGCTCATCCTGCTTCGGGCGACGGCTGGGAAATGAACGCAATCGCGGCTACGGTTTTGGGCGGAACGTCAATGTCGGGCGGATCAGGTACGATTATCGGGACAATTGTCGGAGCATTCGTTATCGGAGTTATAAATGACGGAATGACAATGTGCGGAGTCTCTGAGTTCTGGCAGAAAATCATACGCGGCGCAGTAATAATCCTCGCGGTAATAATCGACCAGACACAGAGAAATCTTCAAGCAAAAATGGCGTTACAGGCACGCAACGAGTCAAAGTAACGGACAAACTAAAGGGGGTAAACCATGAGCGCAAAAATCAAAATAGGATTCGCGCCCACAAGACGGGCGATCTTCAGCGCACCTGCGGCGGTAGAGTACAGGAAATTGACGGCAAATCGACTCCGTGAACTGAACATTGATTTTGTTGACATTGACGACGTGAACGAGGAAGGATTGTTGTATGACGATGCCGGACTCGAAAAGATTACCGCGAAATTCAAGGCCGAAAATGTTGCCGGGCTTTTCATTCCTCACGCTAATTTCGGGACTGAGTACGAATGCGCAAGACTCGCAAAAGCGTTAAACGTTCCTGTACTCTTATGGGGGCCTAGAGACGAACGCCCAAGCCCTGACGGAATGCGCTTGCGTGATAGCCAGTGCGGACTCTTCGCAACGGGAAAAGTTTTGCGGCGGTTCAGAGTCCCATTCACCTACATGAACAACTGCAACCTTACAGATCCGGAATTTGAGCGCGGATTAAGGGACTTCATAGCTGTCTGCAACGTCGTAAAAGTTTTCAGGCACACGAGAATTTTGCAGATTGGCCCGCGTCCTTTCGATTTCTGGTCAACAATGTGCAATGAAGGTGAGCTGTTAGAGAAATTCAACATACAGCTTTCACCGATTCCGCTTCCTGAGCTTTACGCGGAAATGAGGAAATGGAAAGAAGAGAAAAACGAGGTTGCAAA
>JAFSLR010000237.1 GCA_017448375.1 Synergistaceae bacterium
CAAGAGGATCATCACCGTAAAATCTTGCCTCGATAACAGGTGCCATACTCGCGCCCTTTGAGAAAAGTTTACACACGCCGATTACACCGTGCATTTCGTCATCAATGATTCGCTGAGTCTCTTGGAGGATTGCTTTCGGGTCTCCACCGGGTTTGACCTCTACGAGAAGTTCAGAGAATGCATTATCAGCATCAGGAGGCGAATATGTCAGCATGAAACGTAAATTACCGCCTCCGATTGTGCTTGTTACGTTCTTTATGTCAGGGCGTTTCATTAGGCGTTCAGCTAGTTTCTCTGTCATGTCCCTTTGAACGTTTATTGATGTCCCTTCACGCTGCCATAAATCCGCAACGAAATACATTGCTGTTGATGACGGGAAAAATACCTTTTCGATGGACGTAATCAGAACAACAGCAGAGAACGCGAACATGATTACGACAACAACAATTGTCATCATTCTGTAATGAAGGCAGAACTCAAGAAATGCCCTGTAAGCACGGAACAAAAAGCTGCCGTACGGGTCTCCTCCTGACTGTTTCGCGGGCTTTAGCATGAGATTTCCAATGACAGGAGTCGCTGTAATCGCAAAAAGCCAGCTCAACATCATCGATATTCCGACAACCTGAAGAAGACTCCGGCAAAATTCGCCCGTGCTGTCAGGTGATAATCCGATCGGCGCGAACGCAAGCACAGCGATAACAGTCCCGCCGAACATCGCCCACATTGACCCTGATACAGTGTCAGAGGCTGCGTCTTCTGCTGACTGCCCGTTCTGGACTCCGACTAGCATTCCCTCAGTAACAACTATAGCATTGTCGACTAATGAGCCTAACGCGATAATCATGGCCGCTAGTGAGACCTGCTGAAGGAAAATCCCCTGCTGATTCATCACAACGAGAGTCGCCGCAACCGTCAACAGAAGCACAATACCAATGATTAATCCGCTTCTCATTCCCATAAAGACAAGAAGGACTCCGACAACGATAACGAGCGATTCAATGAGGTTGATTACGAAATCGTTTACGGACTTCACAACGCCGTCTGACTGCATATAGATCTGTGCAAGCTCCATACCTATTGGGCAGTCCTCTTCAAGCTCCTCAAGCCGTTTTTCCACAGCCTCGCCCATCGTAACGACATTTCCGCCCGCGACCGTAGATATTCCGAGTGCTAAAGCGGGCTGGCCGTTGAAATACATCATCATAGTTTGCGGATTAACGTAATCACGGCGAATTTCTGCAACTTCCTTCAGCCTTATGAGATGACCTTCACCGCCGCCGATAACAGTCTCGCCAAAATCCTCAACGTTAAGGACTCCTCCTGTAGGATTTATTGTTACGTACTGTTCTCCGTAAAAAGTTTTTCCCATAACCGAGAGTGAGTTTTGCTGATTGAGTATGTCAAAGATTGTTGATGATGATATTCCTAACGAACGCAGGCGGGCTGATGAGAACTCAACGTAAACGGCTTCTGTCTGTTCTCCTACGATGCTGACTTTTGCGACCTCAGGGACTAACACAAGCTCTTTCTTGAGGAAGTCCGCGTAATCGTATAATTCCCTCATCGTGTAGCCGTCTCCCGTGAGCGCGTAATACTGGCCGAAAACGTCGCCGAAATCGTTATTGATTATGACTGTGCAGCCTGAAGGGAGATTGACGAGAGCATCATTGACTTTCTGACGGAGAATGTTCCAGACTTGCGGAAGATCTGCGGTTGTGTATTCGTCTTTGATGTCAACGTAAATTGTTGCTGAACCGGGAGAACATCGGGTACGAATCTTCTTGATTTCCCCCATTGCCTGAATTGCGTCTTCCATTCGGCTGGCGGCTTCCTCTTCTGCCTCGTAAACTGTTGAGCCGGGATACAGGATTGTTACGACTGCGGTTTTGATTGTGAAGGCTGGATCTTCAAGCTTGCCGATGCTGAAATATGCAGATACACCGCCGAGAGAAATGAGAAGGCAAACGAAAAGTACAACGACAGTACGCTTTATGCTGGCGCGTGCAATATCCATGACAAAAAAATTCCTCTTTCCACATGTAAGCTGATATTTGTCTGCTGTGTATTAAAGTTTATCATAGCGCGCAAGAAATTCACAAAAATAAAGCCGCCTGACTCTTGATGGAAAATCAGACGGCTTAATGTGATTGTCGTATTGATTGTGCTACTTGCTCGCCTTGTAAGCTGCGACTCGTTTTGCGACGTTGGCTTTGATGTTGCTGTAGTAGTACGTGTAATCGTTATCGTGTCTTACGTCCGGCCCGAAATATTCCAGTGTGATTCTTGCGGCTTCTTCCGGCATTGGGTCGGCTTTTGCGTTCGTTACCACAACACCGCGTGCAAGATTTATTTGCGCGTCTGCTCCTACGTCAGCGATTACGTGTTCTCCCTTTTCGTTCACAATGAGCGAGCCTAAATTTTCGCTTGCGGGTGCGTAAGTCTCATCGAGCTTCCAGTTCAATGGGTTAATGCTGATTGCCCCCGGAAGTACTACAATATTCGAGGCGTTTTGCTTTACGTTCATTGAGCCTTCTGTGTTCCAGCTGATGATAACTCCCGTGTCAGTCTCACCTGTCGCAAACTTCAAATGCGGGAAATTTTTCAGGTCATCTCTTGTTACTGAGTATCCTATGACGTAAGCGGCGATCATTCGTTTGTAGTAATCGGGATGTTCAGCAAAATATTTTTTGAGAACGAGTCTTACGAGTGCTGACCCTTGGCTGTGTCCTGCGATGATGAACGGCCTTCCGTTGTTGCAGTTCGTGAAGTAGTAATCAAGCGCGGCTGTTATGTCGCTGTAGGGTATTCCTGAAATTGCCGCGTCAATATCGCCAGTCTCAAGCCAGGATTTTTTCATGACTCTCATTCCGGCCTGACGGTAATACGGCATGAATATATTTGTGCATTCCTCGAACACAGTTGCGTGAACTAAATATTCTTCCGGATACCGCGCTAACATTTCTTCATTGTCGAGCGGAGCATATTCGGGTGAATCTTCTTTCAGGCTGTCGAATACATACGATGTTGAGTTGATGTAGAACGTATCAGCGTCCTTTGTGATTTCCGGGAACTTGTACCAGCTCGCCCTTTGTGAATAATCGGGAGCATTCTCCGCAAAAGCGCAGGAAGTGAGCATTAACACGAGCATTAACGCCGCTGAAATTTTACGCATGGTGAAAATACATCTCCTTTGTGTTTTCTGTGGATTGCGGAAATTATATCACGCACGGAATTTTCCCCGCCCAATCATGTACATGCCCGCAAGAAGCACAATAATTACCGGGATTCCGGCACTGCACCCGGAAGATGAGCCATTGCCGCCGTGTACTATTTCCTCCAGAAGCTCATACGCCGCTTTAACGTCAAGCAATCCCG
>JAFSLR010000238.1 GCA_017448375.1 Synergistaceae bacterium
ATTCCCTGAATGACCGACTGTTTCATCTGCGAACCTAAGTATTCTAGTTCATGCGTTACTGGCTGTTTATCTTTGTCCAGCCCGTGAACTGTATGGGTCGTTGTATCGTAGTCGTTAATATCATGTTCATGTGTGAAAGTAAGCGCGTCATTATACAGCCATTTAGCCTCAACAAATAACATTTTGAAGTGAACTCTTTGCGCCTCGTTGAGGTGTGAGATGTCTATTTTCACTCGATATACTCGGCATACCTGACCTTTACGTTTTTCACGAGTCTGCTTGTCTTGTTCTCGTATTCGGTTATTTTTGGCTAATCTCTCTTCCTCTGTCATGGAGATATTATATTCTTAAATAGCGCAATTCATTTCCAACTTAAAGAAGTGGGAGTCTTCTTGCACGGTTTGATAAAAAATCGGACGGCCTCCCATCTGAGAGCACCGCCCGTTTTTGTCATTTCGTTATTCTGTTAGCCGATTTCCGCAATGAGTTTCTCTACTGCCTCGTGAGCATCTGCCGGGAGCTTATCGATTCCGCCCCTCTCAGTATCACGCGACTTTATGAATCTCAGTCTGTCCTCGAATCTCTTCTTGAGCTGAGTCTTGTACTCCTCGTTCTTGAGGTCAGCAACAAATCCGGGTATCTCCATTGTCTTAATGCCGCTGAGATTCCCGAAAGGCACCCAGTTAGCTTTGCCCTCAACAATACGCTCAATGATCATAAGCGTGTTCTCTTTGCCTACGGGTTTGCCCATGAAGTTTCCTGTGTTGAGAATGTAGCAGTCGACTCCGTCCGAAATAAGCTGCTTGAATCTCTCGTAGTCCATCCCAAGAGGATACGTCCTGAACGGGTTGGCGTAAGGCTCGCACACTAATGCGTCAGGATCAACGCCGGGGGCTAAGTTCTCCGCGCTCGTTCTCTTTGTGGCAAGCGTCGCACCCAACACCGAAGCCAGTGAAGGCCCTTCAAGTTTCAGCACAGGCGGTAAAGTCGGGTCTCTCATGAGCCAGAATATTGCGTTCAAAGGCTCGTCGATTCTGTCGACTCTGTTCGGCGACCACAAACGCGACTTTATTGCACGGCCGTTACCGTTCCTGATGTCCTCTGTTACGGCGATTAACTTCCCGTCAGCAGTCCTCACGCACCCGCAGTTCTGCAACGTAAGCACAAACTTGTTGTCCGGGCAGCCTATCGGGTAGTCAGCAACCTTGTCGAAATATGTCGGCTCAAGCGCAATGGCGTATTTGTCCTTTACGTTTACGACAAACGCATCATCATGGAGAACCATTACGTCATATTTCCCGTCATGCTTTGCGTGAGTGATTGTCGATTTCCCCGAACCAGAAAGTCCGAACGCCGCAACAACAAACTTCTTTCCGCTTCCATCCTTGAGAGTGTAGCGTTTGAGTCCGCCGTGGCATGAAGCATAGCCGTTACGGGCAGCGATTCCCCATGCAAGTGTCAACGTGCCCTTCTTGAGTTCCCCGAAATAGCGAAGGCCGAGTACTATTGCGCAGTTCTCTTCGGGTGAGAAGAAAGCGATTCCGAGCGGGAACTGTTCGGCAAGTTTTGCGTCTCCGTGCGGCCAGTCGGGATCGGCGACAAAGAATATATCCCCGTCATGATCCGAAATCCTTCGGGAAGCCTCATAGCGCGGTTTGTATGCCTCGTTAGCGTACTGGAAGTTAATCATCCAGTTGTAGAGGTTATTCTCGTAGCCTTCAGGGAGTACGATATGAGCCATTGTCATGAAGTCTTCATCGAGTCCCACATATGCGTCTGCCTGGTATAACTTCCTGTAGCGCATGTTGAATACTGCCTCGCGGATAATCTTGCAGTACTTTGCGACATCGACATCGGGGTAGCCTACAATCCTGCGTGCGGCTGCGGTGCGTCCGAAGATTCCGCCGTCATTGAAGAGGAGAACATTTGCGTCCTGAGGGAGTCCCTGAGCTTCTGGCATGAAGACGGGCATTCCGGTTAATTCGATTGTTCCGGGGGAATTTTTCGCGAGATTGTATGCTTCGTGAAGGTCGCTTACGTGATGGACGTTGTTGCCGTAAAATAATGTTTCAATGGTCGTGCGAGGCTGTGCGTGATAAACTTTCTTGAAATTTTCTGGATCGTAATATCCGATTGTTGACATATAAAATTTTTGCCCCTTTCCTGAATTTATGTGATGTGATGAGCGTAATTATAGCACTCTTAGCTTATGTTGACGTGAGTATTAAATTCTTATCTTTGTTTTATGTTTGTAATGTGATAATATACGGTTAAATAAAATACTTTTTTGTTTATTGCTTAGGCGGAAAGAGCTTAGGCGGAAAGAGCTTAAGCCGAAAGGAGTCTGCTTTGAACAAAAAATATAAAATTGCAGTAATGGGAGAGTCGAACTCTGGCAAAACAGTGTTCTTCGGCTCATATTTTCATCAGGCTACGGACTTAGGGCGGGCAAAATATCCCGTCGCAATAAAGTCTCAGAACTCAGACCAGAAAATCACGCAAATCATCAAACAACTATTCGTAGAAAGAAAGCCTGTACCGGGTTCGGATAAGCGCGTAGATTTCAGCTTCTCGGTTGACGCTCTCGAAATGGATATTGAGCTTTCAGACTTGCCCGGAGGATTCACTACAAACCGTGATTATTGGGATGATGAAGATGTACGCAAAGACCTTCAGAACGCGGACGGTGTTTTATTCTTCATATCAGCCGATGACGTAATCAATCACCCAGTAGAAGCCATGCAGATTAACCGCGTATTCGCTGACGCAATCTCAATAATACGCACCCCACAAAGCGGTGATGTAAAAGGAAGAGCCGATGTCCCCATATGGTTTATTTTCACAAAAGGCGATGTCGTTCCCAATGTTACAGTTGAAGAACTTGCATCGCGTATACCGTCCCTTGTTGACGCGGCAACTTCTCAGCAGGTTAAAGGTAACTGGTTCGCACGAAAAATCTACAGGAAAGGCGGCTACGTCAGGTCATACAAGACTCAGGCAATGGGACAATGGCCGGACGCTACAACAGTCCCCGTTGATTTTGAGCCCGTTAATGTCGTTGAGCCTCTCGAAGAATTATTCACCGCAATGATTGAGACGAAATCAAAACACAAAAGCATGTTCATAAAAATTGTCGCTGCATTGGCAATCCTCGCAGTAATAGCCGCTGAGTCAGGCTCATACTATGTTGACCGTAAATATTTCGACAGCAAAAAGAAAAGTATTGAGCACCTTTGCGAGACAGGGAATTACTCTGAGGCTTTGAATATTATCGACAGCTACAGGCCGCCGTTTACGTCAGTCATAATGCCGGGATTCTTGAGGGCAGGAAGCGAGCTCAAAACGATTCGTGAGGAAACTTACAGGCAGTATGAGGCAGCACTTTACGCACCTATTGAGGCCGAAATCAGCAAGATTAATGATACGAAACTCCCTGAAGCAGATAATTTCTTTTACGAGACACTTAAAAGAGTTGAAGAATATGTAGGCAATACACACTTCGCGCAGGTCAATCCCGAACATTACGCCAAAGTTAAGAGTTCCGCATGGTTCTTTGAGGCTGTGAGGCTCTTCAACTTTGACCCGACAAAAGAAGAAGTGAGTCCCGATGAAGAGTTCGAGATAATATTGAAATGTCTCAACTATGAAGCCCCAGAAAATTGGCGCGACAGAATACAGAGCAGAGTCGATAACATTCTCCGTCATTGGGGCAGGACTTCACCCGCTGAAGGAAGCCCCGACAACTTAGACCCCTATATCGACCGCGCAAATCAGCTCATCAATCACCCGAATCTGAATCTCGCTGACGAAATCAAATCATACCTCGCAGACCGCGTAGACTTCTGGAAGAATGAGCAGCTCGGAAGGTGGCAGAAGCTCGCGGACATCTGGGTAAGGGAAGCAAACAGTCTCCCGTATGATGAGAGACTCGAATCGCTTTCATCGCGCATGGCCGGGAAAATTCCGCCCGAAATAAGAGCCGTATTGATAACAGCGCATAACGAAACTTACGGACGCTTGGCAGATGAAGCACTCCAGAAATACGCCGATGATATAGACCAACTCCGCTCAATAGTCAGCAAATATCCCGCAATGCCCATTGAGACAAAAGACAAGCTCACAGCCCGAATAGATTTCCTTTACGAAAAAACGTTGGGAGAAAAAATCAGGAGCATTCGTTCAGCAAGAAGCGTAAATGAACTCGCTAAAGTCTGTCAGGGATTGGCCGAAGAGATGAAGGTTAATACAGTTTCTCAGGCAATATCATCATCACTTCAGAATCTCACGGACTCAAGGCTCAATGAAATTGTCGGAGATGTCGCGCAAATGGCAGGAAATAATAATTACGCCGAAGCAAAGCAGTATTTGCAGTCAGAAATCAGCAGATTACAGCAGGAAATTCGGAGCGTAATTGATGACAACAGGCTAATATCCTCCGTAACATCAAAGGCTCAGGAGCTTAACGCCTCACTGATGATAGCGAATTACCAGTACTGCAAGAGCTATTTCAACAGCAGAAAGAACACTACAAGCAACCGAGATGTTTCAGCGTGCCTAAATGAGATGAGGAAATATCTTCAGACATGGCCGGAGTCATTGCAGG
>JAFSLR010000239.1 GCA_017448375.1 Synergistaceae bacterium
GATAAATGAGTCCTGCTTCCGCCAAAACCTGATGACAGACTCCGGCGTTTGTGTCAAAATGATATTTGAGATTATTTTTGACTGCAAACTCGCGCATGGCCTTGTGATTTTCCGCGCTCTTAATGTCGGGGCATGGCGCGTAATGATCGAAAACGAAAGCGCACCGCGTATTATCCCAAACTTTTACGCCGCCCATTTCGTAGAATGAATAGACGGTCTGCAAATACAAGTCGTTAATCTCTGCGAAATCTATTTTTGCTGTTACAATTTCGCCGGTTTCGATTGATGATTTTCCGCTGTTCTTCATGAGAATTTTTTCGATTGCGTGCAAAACATTTTCACCCCTCAAAATTTCCTGTGATAATATAATTATATTATGGCAAACACTAAAATCACAAAATATATTTGCTCCGAATGCGGGCATGTTACGACAACAAAAACGGGGAAATGTCCCTCGTGTAATTCTTGGGGAACGTTTGAGATTTTGCAGGAAACGAAAACAGAGTCCCAATCTCAGAATTTACCCGGCGTTAAAATCATAAGCGCGCTTGACGTTAAGCCCCCCGAAAGAATCGCAACAGGTATCGGAGAGCTTGACCGAGTTTTAGGCGGAGGATTAGTGCCGGGTGGAGTCGTTTTAATCGGAGGACAGCCGGGAATCGGGAAGTCAACATTACTTTTACAGGCAGCAGGAAGCGTTGCGAAAAATTATGACGCTCCAGTTCTCTACATTTCGGGCGAAGAGTCAGACGCTCAAATCGCCCTGAGAGCCTCAAGAATTAACACGTCAAACGAGAAACTCTATCTCTATTCGGGAGCTAATATTGATGACGCACTCCGAAACGTTGAAGGGGGAAAATTCGCGTTTATCGTGTTGGACAGCGTTCAGGCCATGACGACAGGAAACGACTCAGGCTGGCCCGGAACTGTAACGCAGGTACGTGCTGTTGCGCAGAGAGTTGTTGACACGGCGAGGCAGTATATGATTCCGGCGGTTGTAATCGGGCACATCACGAAAGACGGCAAAATCGCAGGCCCAATGATGCTCGAACATATGGTTGACACTGTGCTTAACTTTTCGGGGGAAGGCTATTCATCTTACAGAATGTTACGGGCTGTGAAGAACCGTTACGGAAGCACCGATGAATTAGGAGTTTTCGAGATGAGCGGGAACGGTTTAATGCCTATTTCGGACAAAAGCGGGCTTTACTGGAATCGTGATGACTCAGCTGTAGCGGGCGTAGCGATGACGATAGCACTTGAAGGGAATACGCCTTTAGCCGCTGAGATTCAGACGTTGGCGGTTCGTACGGTGTTCCCTTATCCCCGAAGAACATCACGGGGAATTGAGCTTAACAGGTTTCAATTATTGACGGCGGTAATAGATCGTCGTTGCAGCATTTCAACGAACAATCACGATCTCTACATTAATGTTGCCGGAGGATTGAGCCTTCAAGACCCTAGCGCGGATTTACCTGCGTGTGCGGCTATAGCTTCGGCCTTAAGGAACGTACCGTTGCAGGCTGGAACGTGCTGGCTTGGCGAGGTAGGATTAGCGGGTGAAATTCGCCCCGTAACGCGGATTGATTTGCGCTTGAAGGAGGCTGCGAGGCTGGGATTTCACACGGCGGTTGTGAGTTCGCGCGAGAAGGTGAAATTTGAGGGAATAAAGATTGTTCGCGTAACTCATATTGACGGGGCATTGCGTGGGCTGATTACCACCCGAAATTAGGCGGAATGTTATTGAGCTTCCATGTTGCGCGGGAAACGTAGACTATGTGATGACAGTAATCGGAGGCTAGCCATGCTGTTTTTGCGTCCTCTGGCGATTGGGTATTATCTGCATTGTATTTTGCGAGTCGTGGATTCGCGTTGTCCGGCCATGTGTCGGGACGTGGATTGTTCATTGAAGCGTCGTAGCCTCCTGTAGCGAGTACCCAGAGGGTGAATATGTTTTTGTCTCTGTCAACTTCCATGTATATATCGAGGATTCCTTTTTCCTGATTGTATGTTGTACCATTCCAGCCTGTACCATCATCTTTAAGCTCACGGTATGCAAATTGCCGTCCATGCCCGTCATTTTTGTCGCGTACGTACATTTGCATACAGTTAAGCCCAATGATTTCGCTTGCAGCAGGTATTGTAATCTCTTCTAAAGAGGGATTTACTGCAAAACCAAATGCTTGAACAAGGAGCTGTTTTTTATCTATTCCGCGCAAATGAATAGGATAACCCATCGCCTCCATTACTGCATAACCTTTTATATAGCCGATATTTCCTAATTCAAATGTTTTACTTGAATTGAATTTGTTTATATTATTTCTATCAAGTATCTGCAAACTGCCCCCCCAATAAATTTGACCATATTTATTCTGATAAGTTAGTTGAAGAGGAGATGCAGTAAAGGGAATAAGCTGATCGTCTCCAGATGACAGATCCCTCTGTGCATAAAGCAATGTCAATACATCTCCTGCGTTCTGAGACAGTGAAAGCTTCGGGACTTTATCCGTATTGGTAGAAAGTCCGTCTTTCAACCATTTAAGAGAAACAGGCAGCTTATACCCTTTTGTATCATTCGTAGCTAACTGTGCTATGTTTGTTAATTTTGCTCTTATGGCCTCAGAGTTTCCACACCGCCACAACCCTAAACCCGCATTCCGTATCTTGTCATCCATGAACGATATTACCCTCTCAGCATGATTCCTCGCTGTCAAAACTTGCTGAGTCCTCGTGTAAAACGATATGACCTGATAGAATGACGCACATAAGACAAGAATAAATCCTGCCTGTAACATGATAGTCATTAACTGTTCCGCCAGAATGAAAGCTCTTGAACGTTTCATAAAACACACCTTTTTTGCGTAAAATATTGTTGTGAAAATTTTTGTTACAGTATATTATGATAAGCATTCTACCAAAATTATAACAGGGGGTAAAACCATTATGGAAAAACTGAGCGTATTCAAGTGCGCGAAATGCGGAAATATCGTTGAAGTAATGCACGTCGGGGGCGGAACTCTCTCATGCTGCGGAGAACCCATGAAA
>JAFSLR010000240.1 GCA_017448375.1 Synergistaceae bacterium
AAAAAGCCGGGATTCCTTTTTGGGGAGTCCCGGTTTTTTGTGGATTAATGTTTCTGCGTGCTTAACGTTTCTTGAGGAAGTATGCGAGAAGGATTAATCCCGCAATCCCCATGAATGATTCACAGCCTCCGCTGCTGCCTATTCCTGTTATGGACTGCGTAACGGTTATGCTCAACGATTTTTCCGCGCTCTGTGAACCTGATACAGCCTTAACGGTGAAAGTGTAAGTCCCTGCTTTCGTAGGAGTACCTGAGATTGCCCCTGTTGAGGAAGTGAGAGCGAGACCGTCAGGAAGACTTCCCGATGACACCGACCATGTTGCACCCGTTATGCTTGCTGTGAGTGTTGTGGAATATGGCGAGTTTGTTCTGCCGTCAGGGAGGCTCGTTGTTGTAATCCTGAGCGTTTCAACAGGTGAATTGATTGTGAGCGTGAACTGCTTTTCATCGCTCGCCGAACCGTATACAGCCCTCACGGTGAATGTTGAAGTGCCTGCGGTTGTGGGAGTGCCTGAGATTACGCCCGTCGAGGAATTGAGCGACAATCTGGCCGGAAGAGTCCCGCTAATCACGCTCCAGTTTGCGCCCGTAATGCTTGCCGTGAGCGTTGCGGAGTATGCTGTCCCTACAGTCCCAGAATTGAGGCTCGTTGTAGTGATTGTGATTGTGGGAATCGGGCTTACGGTGATTGTGAGCTGTTTTTCCGCTGACTGTGAGTCCTTCTCGGCCTTAACGGTGAATGTTGATGTCCCTGCTGCTTTCGGAGTACCCGTGATTGCGCCTGTTGAGGAGTTGAGGGTGAGTCCAGTCGGAAGAGTCCCCGATGAGAGCGACCATGTTGCGCCGGAAAGATTAGCCGCGAGGGTTGCTGTGTAGGGTGCATTGAGGGTTGCGTCGGGAAGAGTCGCGGTTGTGATTTCGAGTGTTGCGGGAGCTTCGGCGGGGTAGAAGTTCCACTGATAGACGGCGGGATTATCTGCGCTGTCTTCGTAGCTGGTCAGCCTTACACGTAAACGTTTCATTGTGCTTAACGGCTGCGGAATATCAAGCGTATACGTTCCTGAAGACTTGTTGCTTGCAGTTCCGACATTGTAAGAATTTCCGATGTCCAATAACTTGTCGGAGCTGTAAATTCTGAAGCCGAAATCTGTCCTGTAATTGGGCGTTATTGCAGTTGATGTGTCTGACGCTGTAACAAGTTTATAGTTGATGGCCGTAATATATCCGTCCTCGCTCACGATTTCGACATATGGGACTCCCGTTGCGAGCTGCTGCGCTGTAGATTTGTAGTTCGGGATTACTCCGCTTCCGTCAAAATTCAGTTCCGCCGGGAATGTCCATGATACTGTTTTTCCGTTGAGGCTCGTATCTGCGCTTCCTGTGAAATATACAGAATTTCCGCTGTCATTAATAGGCCGGTATTCAAGATAGGTATCTCCGATAACAGCATCAGGGTGATTTCTCAGCGCGAAAGTCATATTGCTTCCTGCTGGTACAGCTGAGGCAGTTTTTGTTTCTGAATCCGTAACTGAATATCCCCCGCCTTGTATCGTCATGCGTCCTGCATTTGTGAAGTGCTTTGTCTCGGATAATACCTCATCGATCTCAATGTCGACGAAAAGATCAGAGAATTTCGCGCTACTGTAGTCTGATTTCCCGTTCACTAGGCTTGCTTCTGAAGCGTGGCTGCTCCAAATATGCGGCTTCACTGGTTCTGTAGGCGTGAAGTAGTCCCATAAGTAACAACTTTCACCCGGATTTTCATACACAAAAAACTTTGTCCTTACACGCCTTATGTCCGCCTCCTTTACTGGGCTGTCAAAGTCAAGACTACCTTCCAGTTTGTTCCCTGCCTCGATGTATAAATTTGGTCTTAGGTTGCAGATTCTTGTGCCGTCAAAATTCCATGCCCTTAACCTTATGAAGTTCACAGGGAAATCCAGAGTTAAAGCCGTTGAACTGTCAGAAGCCTTAACTACGCGCCAATTTATTCCTGTTACATTTTCTCCTGAGCGTATGAACTCGAAATACAGCACGTAATTTTCAAGCTGCTGTGCTGTCGTCAGGAAATTTGCTGTTGCTTGTCCGTCAAGCAATGGCATGTCGGGGAAATTCCATGTTTCTGTTACTCCGTTAAGCCCGCTGTCAGCCTCAATTCCGAATCTGATAATGTTTCTCGTATCAGAAAGAGGAACAAGATCTATATCATCTCCTATTGCCACCCATGACGGCACGCCAAGTTTGAATGACTTCTGAGTCCCTGAAACTTTCTGCAGCTCTTTGCCGTCCCAGAATGAATAATTGCCTCCCGAAAAAGTGAGAGTGCCTGAGAGATTCATATTGTCTGCCGAAGCTGTCATTTGTGGGTCAATGTTAAACTCCACGTAGTTGAAGCGAGCGTCAGAATAATCAGGCTTGCCGTCTTTCAGAGTCGCGATCGAATAATGCTCATTGTTGACCCAATACGCAAACGAACACGAACCGACCGCAACAATACACACGGCCATGAATAACGCAATGTACTTCTTCATGCTTATAACCTCCTAAACATTGTTCCCCAAAGAATCATAAAGACACATGACCGCCCCCACTCGCCATATGGTATAATAAATATTAAGCAAGGTAGGCTAGGGGATTGTTACCCTTAGCCACGTGTTGGATTATAATCTTTGCTAAAGGTAATTATAACACACCTTGCTTTTTTCTTGCATAT
>JAFSLR010000027.1 GCA_017448375.1 Synergistaceae bacterium
AATGATATTGTTATTCAGGCCGACAGGTTTATTAGGCGAGAAACTGGAGGACAAAATATAATGAGACGGACAAGAAATTTAATCCTCACTGTTATTTCTGTAATACTTTTCGCGTTCTTTCTCGATAAAGCTCCTCTCTTCCTCAACGGTTACTGGCAGAGAATCCTCAACCTAATCGCAATCAACGCAATACTCGCATTGAGCCTCAACCTGATTTACGGCATAACGGGAATGTTCTCATTAGGCCACGCGGGATTCATGGCGATTGGAGCGTATGTCTCGGCACTTCTCGTACTCAGTCCGGCGCAGAAGAATGCAATGTGGATACTTGAGGACATTTACCCCTGGCTGCTTAAAGTCAACACACCTTTCATTGCGTCAATAATCATAGCGGGAATCGTTGCGGCGTTTTTCGGGCTTTTAGTTGCGCTTCCAGTATTGAGACTCGGCGGTGATTATCTCGGAATTGCTACGTTAGGTTTTGCGGAGATAATACGAATCCTAATCACTAACACGGCACGTCTCACAAACGGCTCATTAGGCTTGAAGGGAATACCTGCGTATACGACTCTGTTCATGAGCTGGGGCTGTCTGGGTGTCGTATTGCTGTGTATGGTCTGCATGTTGCGGAGTAATTTCGGCGGAGTTTTACGGGCGGTTAGGGATGACGAAGTTGCAGCGCGAATGATGGGTATAAATACTTTCCGCGTTAAGGTGCTTGCGTTCACGCTGGGTTGTTTCGGAGGCGGATTAGGCGGTGCGTTAATGGGGAATCTGATAACGACGATTGACCCTCGAATGTTCATGATTACGCAGACATATAACATATTGATGATAATCGTTGTCGGGGGACTCGGTTCTGTAACAGGCTCAATAATTGGATCGGCACTCGTAACGACAATGCTTGAATGGTTGCGCTTCGTTGAGAATCCAATCACAATAGGCAGCATAAACATACCCGGCATTCCAGGTATGAGAATGGTTATATTCTCGCTGCTGCTGATTGTCGTAATCATCTTCAGGCGTGAAGGCATAATGGGAATGAGGGAGTTCACATGGGATATATTTTTCCCGAAACCTAAGCCCAAGCCTAAAACTGAGACTCCCGAAACTGATACGGTGCTTGAAGTCCGTAACGTTGTCTTGAAGTTCGGCGGACTGTCGGCGATTGACGATTTAAGTTTTGACATTAAGCACGGTCAAATCATGGGGTTAATCGGCCCAAACGGTGCGGGGAAAACTTCAGCGTTCAACGTAATAAGCGGATTCTACAAGCCTACATCAGGCACAATAAAATTCATGGGTAACTCAATCGGCGGAATGTCTCCCGATGAAGTATGCCGTGAAGGAATGAGCCGAACGTTTCAGAATATACGTTTATTCGGCCATGAGACAGTTTTGCAGAACGTAATGACGGGCTCTCGAATCCGTCAAAAATATTCATGGTGGATGACGTTAGCCCCGTTTATATTCACTGACGTAATACAGTAGGACTCAGCAGCAAGAGCGCGTGCAATGGATTTGCTGTCTCAGTTAGGGCTTGCGGACTTTGCGGAGGAGAAAGCGTCATCACTTCCGTACGGCGCACAGAGAAGGCTCGAAATAGCGAGGGCGTTGGCGACTCGTCCGAAATTCTTGTTGCTTGACGAACCCGCTGCCGGAATGAATCCGCAGGAATCTGAAGAATTGTTACAGTTCATACGGAGACTTCGCGATGAATTTGACCTTACGATATTGCTGATTGAGCATGATATGAAGGTTGTTATGAATGTGTGCGATTACATTCACGTGCTGGATCAGGGAGTCCACATAGCAGAAGGAACGCCGGAGGAAATCAAAGCAAATCCGCGAGTGATTGAGGCGTATTTAGGGAAGGGGGCGGCGTAAATGGAAGCGATGTTGAAGATTGACGGCCTCAACGTGAATTACGGTGCAATACATGCGGTTCGAGATGTCTCACTCGAAATCAACAAGGGCGAAATCGTAACCCTAATCGGTGCGAACGGTGCAGGGAAATCCAGCGTAATACGTTCTATAATGGGACTGACGAAATCGACAGCCCGCGAAATGACGTACATATCACCGCGCGACAACAAGGCTGTGAACATTTCAGGCCGTCCGGCGGAGGAACACGTGAAACTCGGAATATCATTGAGTCCCGAAGGAAGAAGGATTTTGCCGCATTTGACGGTTGAAGAGAACTTGCAGCTCGGAGCGTATATCCGTGATGATGTTAAAGGGACTGCCGATGATATGGAGTATGTGTACTCGCTGTTTCCGCGATTGAAGGAACGCCACAGGCAGAAGGGCGGAACGTTATCGGGGGGCGAACAGCAGATGTTAGCGGTAGGAAGGGCATTGATGAGCCGTCCTGATTTGCTGATGCTTGATGAGCCGAGTTTGGGACTTGCGCCGGTTCTAGTTGATGAGGTGTTTGCGATTATCAGGGAGATTAACGCTCAGGGGAGGACGATATTGCTTGTGGAACAGAATGCTTTTGCGGCGTTGAAGGCTGCACATAGGGCGTATGTTCTTGAGGTTGGGGCGGTGAGTCTTTCGGGTACTGGGTCGGAGTTGCTGAATAATCCGAAAGTGAGAGCTGCATATTTGGGAGGCTAGGAGGAAATTTGCTCCCCTGCGTGAAAGTTTGCGGGGGAGTTTTTTAACATAAAAAAATCCCTCCCCATTACAGAGAAGGGACAATGATTTTCTGCTTTTGCCTAGATGTTAGCTTCAAGCCACGCTCTTAACTCTTCCGCACCCTGAAAGCCCGCCTGCCTCGCAGCAACTTTGCCTTCCTTCATGATGACGAGATTCGGAATGCTCATTACGCGGAGTTTCTTTGCGAGCTGGGGATTCTCTTCTGCGTCTGCGTTGAAGAACTCAACACGCCCGGCGTATTCCTCCGATAATGCCTCGACTACAGGAGCTATCATCTTGCAGGGCCCGCACCATGTCGCCGAAACGTCAAGCAACGCTACCTTTGCGGCATTGAGTGCGGAGTCGTCATCGTTCGTGATAATGTTTACGGCCATGACTCGAACCCCCTAAAGCAATGACGCTACGCACTTTTCGACTTCGGCCATGTCTGCTGTGGGCTCAAAGCGTGCGACAACATTTCCGGCGCGGTCGACAACAAATTTCGTGAAGTTCCATTTGATGTCGGGCTTCTTCGCGTAATCAGGGTCAGCCTTCGAGAGCATGTCCTCAAGTACTGCCGTGAGCTTGTGGTCGCCGAAACCCTCAAAACCTTTCTGGCTCTTCAGGTACGTAAACAGCGGTAACTCGTTCGGGCCGTTTACGTCAGCTTTCTTGCACTGCTCAAACGTCGTGTTGTAGTGAAGCGTGCAGAACTCGTGAATCTCTTCATCGCTTCCGGGTGCCTGTCCGCCAAACTGGTTGCACGGTATGTCAAGGATTTCAAGCCCCTTGTCGTGATACTTCTTGTACATCTCCTCGATAGGCGCGTACTGAGGGGTGAAGCCGCAGCCGGTTGCGGTGTTGACGATGAGAATGACTTTGCCCTCAAACGCTGAGAGTTTTACCTCTTCACCTTTGGGCGTGAATACGGAATAATCGTAAATTTTGCTCATTGCGTAAGCCTCCGTGTTAAGTATTAATGTCAGTGTTAGTATGAAAATTATACCTATCATTATACACTCACCATCCTAAAAAATAAACATTGCATCACCAAACGAGAAAAACCGCCAGCCTTCACTCGCTGCTTTCTCGTAAATCTCAATCAACTTCGCTAAAATATCTTCCTCATGGCCGAATGCCCCCGCCTTATTAGCCGCAAAAGAAGCCACAAGCATAATCAATGAGCTTTGGGGCAAATGAAAGTTCGTGATTAATGCGTCAACAACCCGAAATCTATAGCCAGGATAAATGAATAATCCCGTCTCCTTAACCCCAGCCGTTATCCCATCATCAGCAAACGACTCTAGTGTTCGCGCTGAAGTCGTCCCCGATGCTATCACCCTTCCGCCGTTCTTCTTGCATTCACGGATTAATCCGGCCGTTTCGGGGCTAATCTCGCAGTGTTCCGTGTGTATGTGGTGATTGCGTATGTCCTCAGCCTTAACGGGTCTGAATGTCCCCAATCCAACATGAAGAGTTACATACGCTATATTCACTCCCATTCCGCGAATTTTTGTGAGAAGTTCAGGCGTAAAATGTAAGCTTGCTGTCGGGGCTGCCGATGAACCGTCATTGCGGGCGAATACTGTCTGGTACGACTCGCGCATTGAGTTGTCCCCGTGTATATACGGCGGTAAAGGTACATTCCCGGCTTCCTCAAGAAACTTCATGAACTCTTCACGCGATGGGAAATCAAATCTCACCTTGCGTATTCCTTCGGGCAAATCGTCCGTAATCATCGCTTCATGGCCGGAAATTTTCACCGTGTCGCCTGAATGTAATCTCCTTGCAGGTTTCACGAGTGCTTCCCATTCCAGAAAGTCAGCCGTAACATTCCGTAACAGTAACAGCTCACACTTTCCGCCCGTCTCACGTTTTCCCCATAATCTTGCAGGTATCACCCTCGTATCATTAAGCACAAGCAAATCTCCAGACCTCAAATATTCGGTGATGTCCCTGAAATGACGTGAGTATGTTAGGTTTTTGCTGACGTTCCACACCAAAAGGCGCGACGAATCACGCGGGCTTGCAGGAAATTGCGCTATGTTCTCAGGGGGAAGGCTGTAATCATAGGACGCTAAATCATAGAGCTTTTCACGGGGAATTGTCTTCACTTTATCTTCCTTACTGATGTCCCGGGATAATAATGCGCTAGTATCTTTTCAGCCGTGTAACCTTGTTCGGCCATTGCCATTGCTCCCCATTGACACATACCAACGCCGTGCCCCCAGCCGCGACCGTAAAATATGAAATCGTTTCCGACTCTCTCTATCGAATATCCGTATTTGCTTCGGGGCTTCTTTGAAAGTGTTGACTGCTTGCCAGCCCGGCCGATTCCTATCTCGTAATACTTCTTGCGCTTGTCAGGGTTCGTTATCATGTCAACAAGTTCCGTCGTCGTGAATACTCCCTCTGAGGCCATTTTCGCGATGCCCTGTTCCTCCTCAAATGTCAGAGATGTGCTTGACTGCGGCTTCCTCTGGGTTACAATTCCGCTCGGCGTTGTCGTGTTGTTGACCGTAAATGCTCCCCCTGAAGGCGTGAACATTGTGCTTTTGATTTCACGCGGACTTACTGCTAAACGGAACTGGCTCGCCCTCATTGACTTGCTCCCGTTTGAGCCGATAAATGTCATCGTTATAGCCCTTCCGCCCTCGTCAACCTCCGAAACCTGCACTTCCGATATTGCTCCGATGTCCGTACCTGTTACTTTCTTGACTGCACTTTGTATTTTCTGTGCGGATACTTTTGCGGTCCAAACTGATACGGGCGATTTGTAGTTCACGATCTCAGGAACTCCACTAAGATACGGGATACCTGTCTGCCCCCATACATCTGCAATATCAGCAGTGTGTCCTCCGCTGTCTGAATGAAAGTACGTGAACGCCAAATCCTTTCCGTATGTCAGGACTTCACCC
>JAFSLR010000241.1 GCA_017448375.1 Synergistaceae bacterium
ATTTTCATCATTATTTCTCCTTATCAAGAATATACATAAATTACGCTGAGTGTAAAAAACTTCACAATGATATAATTTCCGTAATTCAATTTTCACACATTCAAGTTACAAAATCTATATCAGGAGGTCTCATAAATCATGAGAAAACTTTTCGCATTACTTCTCGTATTCTGCCTCGCTGTACCCTCATTCGCAGCCGATTACCCTGCACAGAACATCACGGGCGTAGTTCAGTGGGGCGCAGGCGGAGGAACTGACTCGTTAGTCCGTCCGTTGTCGGCAATCGCAGAACAGTATCTCGGAAAATCCATCATCATTCAGAACATGACGGGTGCAACAGGCTCAATCGCAACTCAGTATGTTTTTGACGCACCTTCAGACGGCTACACTCTCTTAATGGGAGCTGAAAATCCCGCGCTTTATGACATTCTCGAAATCTCAGAGCTCACATACAACAACTTCGACTGCGTTTATCTTATCGGTGATGAGGTTGTCGGAATCGTTGTCGGCAAAAATTCCCCGTACAAATCCTTCAAGGAAATTATTGACGCTGCACTCAAAGCCCCGTGGACGATCAAAATCTCAACAACAGGCACAGGCGGACTCCCTTGGGAAGTCGGAGCTTTCATCACGGATATTACAGGCGCATTCTTCAACCAGATTCCCTATGACAGCGATGCTAGCGCAAAAACTGCGGTCATGAACGGCGAATGTGATTTCACGGTCTGCAAAGTTCAGTCAGGAATCGAGGACTGGAAAGCCGGAGACCTCAAATTCCTTTGCATGTTGGCGGAAAAGCCCGTTCCTGTTATGCCCGATATACCGTTAGTTACGGCTGAATATCCCGACTTCGCGAAGTATCTCCCTTGGGGGCCTTTCTACGGTGTTTTCGTGAAGAAGGGAACTGACGCGGGAATAATCGCAAAACTTTCGGAGGCATTCACAAAGGCCGGGCCGCAGGAGAGTTACCAGAAAGTACTCGCAAACTTCAACATTAATTTCTTGGGCTACAGTGGCGAGGAAGCCGCAAAATATATTTCCTCGTGGCGCGAAAACACTATTAACGCCCTCAAGAACTCCGGCGCATTCGAGTAGAGAGTCAACAAACGCCCCCTGAGTCAAATTCGGGGGGATTAATTTTTTGTTAAGAGGTGAAAATTTACATGGCTGACATTGAGAAAGAATATCCCGATTTGAATCCTGATCTTGAAGTTGATACGGACGATATGATTGTCGTTAAGGAGCACCCTTTAGAGGCTGGCGAAAAAGTATTCTCATTCATTCTCCTGATTGTCGGAGTAATCGCGCTGAAACTGTCCGTTGATTTGTGGTTCAGCATTTCACTGCGAAGAGGACCGAGAATTGCATCTGCTGCGGCTGTTCCTGTTTTCGTGAGCGCATTATGGGTGATTATGTCATTGTGGACTGTAATCGAGAACTTCAAGCTGTCGACTCCCCTGTCGAAAGTAAAGGGAATGGGCGAGAAAATCATGAAGGCTCTTGCGTATGCTCTCCCTTTGAACGTATTAATCATGCTTGTGCTTATTGTTGCGTACTGTGTAGCACTGGTTGAGGGTGTCAGCTTCTACATAGCGACTCCGGCATTCCTCTACATATCAATGTGTTACTTAATGCGCAAGGATTACGTGAAGAATATTCTGTGGACTGGAATCGTAATGGCATTTATTGTTGTGGTCTTCAGATTGTTATTCAGCGTTGTATTTCCGTAAAGTGAGGTGTAATTCATGGAAGCATTATCACACATGGCCGTAATGTTGCGTGAGCCGTGGCTTATTGCACTTGTTGCAGCTGGGACTTGCGCGGGAATTTATGTCGGAGCGATTCCGGGACTCTCCGGGACAATGGCGGTATCACTTCTTGTTTCGTTCACATTCGGCTGGGAACAGCACATGGCACTCGCTGTAATGGTCGGGGTATATGTCGGCTCAGTTTTCGGGGGATCACGTTCGGCAATCCTCCTCAACATACCCGGAGCACCCGCAGCTGTAGCAACAGCCCTTGACGGTTACGCCCTAGCGAAGAAAGGCCGTGCGGGTGAAGCAATGGGGCTCGCAACATCTCAATCCGTTATCGGGACTCTTCTGGGAGTACTTGCGCTTGCAACATGCGCTCCGTTAGTGGCTGGAATTGCGCGTAATTTCCACTCAATCGACTACCTTATGTTGTCGCTAATGGGATTGATGATGGTCGGATCATTGTCGGGACGTTCGGTACGTTTCGGACTCATAGCGGGGTGTATAGGAATATTCTTGGGGTGCGTAGGTGTTGACGGTCAGACGGCGGTAAAGCGTTTCACATTCAACATAGTGTACCTGAACAGCGGAGTTGATTACGTTGTAGCGATGATAGGGTTATTCGGAGCGTCAGAGGCATTGAGCCAGATTACCGACATGAAAGCGACTCCCGTCAAACAGAAAGTAGACAAGATTTTGCCATCATGGGCTGAGTCAATAAAATATCTCGGTCTCACGATAAAGTCATCAATCATAGGCGTATTAGTGGGAGCGTTGCCGGGGGCAGGGGGAGATATAGCCGCGTTACTGAGTTACGATCAGGCAAAACGTAGCGTCAAGAAACCTTCAGCACCTTTCGGGCAGGGAGCAGTTGAGGGAATAATTGCGCCCGAGTCCGCGAACAACGCAGCAATAGGCGGAGCATTTATCCCTATGCTTACGCTTGGGATTCCTGGCGATGCGGTTACGGCGGTGTTAATCAGTGCATTAACGATACAGGGACTCAGGCCCGGGCCTAATCTCATATCGCAGACTCCTGATTTGTTCTGGCTGATTGTGGCGAGTCTGTTAGTTGCGTCATTCTTCCTGTTAGTGTTCGGCTTGACGGGGATTAAGGCGTTCACGAAAATTGTTGAAGTCCCGAAAGGAATCCTAATGCCGACGATATTAGTACTCTCAGTAATCGGAGCATATGCAATCCGCAACAGCGTGTATGATATTCTGTGGATGTTCGGATTTGGGATAATAGGATACTTCCTGAAACGCTTTAACTATCCTATTGCGCCGATAGTCTTGGGGGTAATACTGACTCGGTTATGCGAGGAGAATTACCGAAGGGGCGTAATGTTACAGGGCGGCTCTGTAATGGGTATGTTAGGTAGCATTTTCACGAGCTATATTTCGATTGCGCTGTTTGTGCTGTTAGTTGTTCTTTTTGTGACTCAGACTGAGGGCTACAAGCATTGGCAGGCGAAGAGGCGCGGCGAGGCGTAAATATTTTCACGAAGAAACGCCGGGAGATTCGCAGAGAGTCCCCCGGTTTTTTGTGCGCTATAATTCTTCTTCCTTCAGCATTAACGCAAGTATCTCATCACGTTTAGCGTCAAGCATTCTCCCCCAAGCCTCAGAGTCAATGAACCCATCCCCGCTCCCGTCATCAGCCTCCGAGATTCCCCAGAAGTCATGGCCGATGAAAATTCCCGGGTATGCCGGCAATACAACATCAACCCGAATATCCCTCACCTTTTCGATGCTGTCCAGATATGTATCACGCACTGAGAGAGGAACTCCGATTCGCGACAACGTATCACGCGCAAGGAATGACGAACCTATTCCGCCGTGAAGACCGCATGAAAGTGTTTCGCCTTTGTGCTGAATGTCGAAGAACAATGACGTTGTACCGGGAGTATGTCCGGGGCAGTGTACA
>JAFSLR010000242.1 GCA_017448375.1 Synergistaceae bacterium
ATTGAAGCCTCTGGAGCGTTATACCAAACGTTAGTAGCGAGTTACACCAGCGAAAGCGGACGCGAAGAATGAGGAAGGGAACGTAAGAGCTGATTAATAGCTTTTTATAAGTTTTCTGTAACGGCAAGAAATAATGAACAAGTTAGCCGCTGTTGCAAGGGGAGACATTCCCGCCGATCTCGTTATTCATAATGCAAAAATAGCAAACATCTTCACGAACGAATACGAGTTTTCAGACATCGCAGTATATTCTGGGAAAATCGCCGGAATATCTCAGGGCTATACGGGGCGCGTTAATTTTGACGCTGAAGGAAGAGCCGTAATCCCGGGAATGATTGACGGGCACATTCACATTGAGGATACTATGATGACTCCTCCGGCATTCGCCCAGACAGCCGCGCTTCACGGAACATCTACAGTCATGGCCGATCCCCACGAAATATCGAACGCTCTCGGAATGGCCGGGCTTGAATACATGTTCAGGGCCTCTCAGGGATTGCCCGTTGATATATTCTACGGTGCTCCGTCATGCGTTCCGGCTTCGGAGTTCGAGACACCATATGATGAGCTTGACATGACAGCGATAAAGTCGATGTTTGACCGCAAAATGACTCAGCACTTAGGGGAGATGATGAACTTTCCGGCCGTAATATCTGGGGACTCTGAGGCTTGGGGGAAAATCATGGCCGCAGGGAACGTACCATTAACCGGCCATGCACCGGGCGTTAGGGGGAAGGCTCTCAACGCTTACATGTCATCAGGGATTGACTCCGACCACGAATGCACAGAGATCGGCGAGGCTCGCGAAAAGTTGTCGCGGGGAATGTGGCTGATGATTCGGGAGGGAGCGTCATTCCTCGACCTTAAAACGCTGATTCCGCTCGTGAAGGAAAATCCCCTTAACGCTGCAAGATGTATGGCAGTAAGCGATGACATTACGGCAAGATATTTGCTTGAGCGCGGGCACATGGACGAGAAAATGAGAATCATGATTCGCGAAGGGCTTAACCCGTTTACAGCTTTGAGAATGGTTACGCTTTCACCCGCTGAATATTTCAGGCTCTATGACAGGGGGATAATAGCTCCCGGGAAGATTGCGGATTTCGTTATTCTTGACGCTCAAGAAATGGACGAGTCATTCAGGATTCATTCGGTCTGGAAAAATGGCCGTCAAATCGTACGTGATGATGATATTTTTGCGGTAAACGGCGACGAACATTTAGCACCCGTCATGAAAATCCGTGTAACAAAAATCCCTTCAGCCGAAAATATCCGCGTAAAGTCTCAAGGCTCAGAAATAAACGTAATCGGAGTAACAGAAGGCACAGTGATAACAAAAACTCTCAGAATTACGCCTAAAATTGAGAATGGCTGTGTTGTTCCCAACGCTGAAAATGACGTGGCAAAAATTGTCGTCCTCGAAAGACACCGTGATACGGGACAATTTGCTGTAGGTTTCGTGAAAGGTCTTGGGATTAGGCGCGGTGCTGTGGGGTCTTCAGTGGCACATGACGCTCATAATTTCGTGGTTGCGGGTGCTGATGACGATTCAATCATTACGGCGTTGAAGTCTCTTGCTGAGATGGGCGGGGGACTTGTTGTTTCTGACGGTGAAGAAGTGAAAGCCTCATTTGCGCTTCCTATCGGGGGATTGATGAGCTATCTTCCTGCCGAAAAAGTTTCAGAAAATCTCGCAGTCATGGAAAATTCAGCGTCCGAATTGGGCGTTAAGATTGGCCATCCCTTTATGGTGCTTTCGTTCCTTTGCCTGAGCGTAATACCTGAGCTTAGAATCACGGATCAGGGATATATTGACATAACCAAAGGCGGAAAACAGAATATTTTTGTGAGATAATAACATCTCATTCTTATAACGGAGAGTGATACAGAAATGTCATTATTCAGAATACGCGAGAACGGAAGCACATTCATGACGGAAATTCTTGCGGGCATAACAACTTTCGTAACAATGTCGTATATCATATTCGTGAACCCGGGCATTCTCAGCAATACGGGAATGGATTTTGACGCGCTAGTTGTCGTAACGTGCCTTGCGTCCGCGCTCGGAACATTCTGCATGGCCGTATTCGCAAACTACCCAATAGCACTCGCTCCAGGAATGGGGTTAAATGCTTTCTTTGCGTTCGGCGTTGTCTTGAGCATGAAGATTAACGGTGCGCCTGTAACGTGGCAGATGGCACTTACGGCGGTATTCATTGAGGGTGCAATTTTCGCGGTCTTGACTTTGACATCAATACGCGAGCAGATAATGAACTCAATCCCAAAATCCCTCAAAATCGGAATCTCAGCAGGTATCGGACTGTTCATAGCGTTTATCGGTCTTCAGTCAGCAGGAATCATCGTAAACAATGACGCAACACTCGTAGGATTGGGAAGCCTCAAGGGAAATACACCAATGATGCTCTCAATGTTAGGGCTTTTCATCATGGCTGTGCTTACTGCGTGGAACGTCAAGGGTGCATTGCTCATCGGGATTATTGCAGTAACGGGAGTAGCGGCTGCACTGGGACTTATTGAGGTTCCCGAAAAATTTGTTTCAGAGCCTCCGTCAATAATGCCTCTTGTAGGGAAGTTCGATTTTTCGCTCATTAAAGAGCCGGAGTTCTGGATTGTAGTATTTACGTTTTTCTTTGTTGACTTCTTCGACACACTCGGAACTCTCGTAGGGGTCTGCAACCGTTCGGGGCTTCTTGACGAAAACGGGAATTTGCCGCGCGCTAAGGGTGCGTTAATGGCCGATGCTATTGCGACAATGGCGGGAGCTGTTATGGGTACGTCAACCGTAACAAGCTACGTTGAGTCATCATCGGGTGTTGCTCAGGGAGGCAGAACGGGATTAACGTCAATCGTAACGGCACTGCTATTTGTGGGAGCGATATTCTTTACGCCGATCGTGAAAATCGTCCCGGGATATGCGACTGCACCTGCGCTGATTATCGTAGGAGTTTACATGATGATGAGCCTTCGCGACTTGAATTATGATGACTGGACGGAGTTAATACCGGCTGTTGTGGGGTTCTTCATGATGCCGTTTGCGTACAGTATTGCAACGGGTATTGAGTTTGCAATCATTCTCTACGTCGCAATAAAAATCCTTACGGGTAAATTCAAGGATATATCGTTCCTTATGGTTGTACTTGCTGTACTTTTTGTTGCTAAGGAGCTTTTAGCGTAAGTCAGGAACATTACAGCCGCTCGGTTTGATATGGCCGGGCGGTTTTTTTTGTTGAAAAATTATCCCCCTGTTGAGACATTACCCCTCTTTGTCTCCCCTACGTTAGGGGAGAGGGAACGAAGTGGAAGAGGGGTGAAAATATCAGAGCATATGAGAGTTTATGAGATATTTTTATTTTTATGCTTGACATAAATCATTTATGCTATATAATATCCATCGTCAAGCCGGCAATGACAAAAACGAAATGAAAGGAGGCTAACGCAGATGGCAACCGAAACATTAAAGAAAGTCGCAGTAAACTTGAAGCTCGAAAACGGCACCGACTCAGAAGGCAACCTTAAACTGGTAAACCTCTCACTCGGCACGCTCAGCAAAGACAGCTTCGACGCAGACAAGGCTCTCGGAATAGTTCAGGTACTCGGCCCGTGCCTCAGCAAAACCATCAATAGCGTTGAGAAAACTACAGTCTCAACAATAGCCGCAGCGTAAGCAGTCAGAAATGACATTAACACTCACGAAAGGAGGTGTAAAATTATGGCATCAGGCACGAAATTAGTACTCGGTTTCGAGACAAGCTCAGGAAGAAGCATGACTTTAACCTACAATCACGCGAGGCCGTCCTCAAGTCTTGCAAACGTTAAAGCACTCATGAACGGGATTATCACTAACGGGAGCATTTTTACAAGCGTTCCCGCAGTCGCAAAAAGCGCAAAAGAAGTAACTACTACGGAAAGCGTCTATGATTTGGACGAATAACGCAGAAATATCCCAATATCTACAAAATATCTCAATCCCTCAGATGAAAAAAGTCTGGGGGATTTCTTCATGTTTTCCCAAAAATTGACATACTCATTTTCATAAGCTAGAATAACTTTCACATTAAGCAGAATTATTCACAATTTTACTGCTTAACATCGAAAGGAGTTTTATTTATGTCGGAGATTAAATCCGTTCACGAAATTTTCGGCTCAATGATTTTTGACCGCCGTGTAATGCGTGAAAAGCTCAATCCTGATATATATTCGCAGGTCATTGACGCTATGGAGGGAAGACAGCACCTTTCAGCAGAAGCAGCTGACATTGTAGCAGGTGCAATGAAAGACTGGGCCGTCTCAAAAGGCGCAACTCACTGGTCGCACTGGTTCCAGCCCCAGACAGAATTAACCGCCGAAAAACATCTCGCCTTCACAATACCCGATGAAGACGGTAACCCCATAGAGACTTTCAGGGGTCATAACCTCGCTCAAGGTGAGCCGGACGCTTCAAGTTTCCCGTCAGCAGGAACTCGCTCAACATTCGAGGCCCGCGGATATTCTGCGTGGGACATCTCAAGCCCCGCTTTTATCGTCAAAACTCCCAAAGGCGGTACACTCTTCATTCCGTCCGTTTTCCTCTCGTTTGACGGTACGCCGTTAGACCTCAAAACACCGTTATTGCGCGCACTTGACGCTGTAGAGAGCAGAGCGTTCAAACTCTTGCGGACACTCGGACAGAGGGGTATACGTTTCGTGAAAATGACCGTAGGGGCTGAACAGGAATACTTCTTGCTTGACCGTCCAAGAGCACAGCTGAGGCCGGATATACGTTTCTGCGGAAGGACATTAATCGGTGCTCAGCCGGCTAAAGATCAGAAATTGGATCATCATTACATGGGCGCGATTCATGGCCGTGTATTGAGGTACATGGAGGACGTTGAGAGAGATTTGGCACGGTTAGGCGTTTCCGTGATGACGAGGCACAATGAGGTTGCACGCTGCCAGTTTGAATTTGCCCATCTCTATTCGGACGCTAACAGGGCTTGCGACCAGAACCAAATCTTAATGGAAACGATGAGGAAATTAGCCCGCCAGCATGAATTGAGATTGTTGTTCCACGAAAAGCCGTTTGCAGGAATGAACGGTTCAGGAAAACACACAAACATCTCACTCGTTGACAGTGAAGGGCGAAACCTCCTCAAGCCGTCAAACTCCCATCGCAGAAATGTAGTGTTCTTGACGTTCCTTTCAGCCGTAGTACTGGGCGTGTCGAGATTTCACAGCCTCCTTCAAGCGTCAGTCGCAACAGCAGGTAACCTCTTCCGTCTCGGCGGACATGAAGCACCCCCGTCAATCATTAGCGTATATTTAGGGTCTGCGCTTACAGATTTGATACGAAGACTTGATGACGCTGATGTTTCGTTGCCGGAGAAAAAAGCTATGGATTTGGGGATTGCGAAACTTCCAGACATTATCCCGTATGACTCAGACCGTAACCGCACCAGCCCTGTAGCTTTCACAGGGGATAAATTCGAGTTCCGCGCACCGGGGGCAAGTCAGAGCATAGCACTTCCGGTAACTATGTTTGCGTCATTATGGGCGTGGGGAATTGAACAGGTTACGGGAATAATTGAGGCCAAAATCGCTGAGGGTAAAGACCCCATTGACGCTTCACTTGAGGCTGCACGTGAGGCCTTCAGAATGGGCGCAAATGTTCTCTTTGAAGGGGACGCTTATTCGCAGGAATGGCACAATGAGGCTAAACAGCGCGGGTTAATCGAGGCTGAAACTATGCCCGACAAAATTGACCTCCTCTTGAAGCCCGAAAATCGCGAAATGTTAGAGGCTCTCGGGGTCTACCGCGCTCATGAGCTGGAGAATTTACGCTCCGTGAGAATGGAGAGCTTTGCGACCGGGCTTGAGGTTGAAGCGGCTGTGCTCTATGACATGTTATGGGAAGGAGTCTTGCCGGCAATCTCGAAACAGCTGACGTTGGAGCGTGAGTCAATGCTCTACTTCGAGAACGTTGACTTCGGCGACATGACTCCGTGGCGGGATTACGTCGGCGGATTGGGACGCGCTAAGAACGCTCTCATAAGGGACGCGAATAACCTCTTCGAGCTTAAGGGCCGTCTCGCCGGAATGAATGCACGTGAACGCGCTGATTTCCTTACAGGGACGATAATTCCGTTGATGGACGAGATTCGCGCTAAATGTGATATGGCTGAGCTTACGATTGCGGCGGATATTTGGCCGTACCCAATTTACAGGAACTTGTTATCACTGTCGGCTTAACGCAGTATTCGACTCCTCATTACATCTCATTACACAGTAACAAAAAACAAAGCCACCGGCTAAGTCGGTGGTTTGCTCAATCCTATAAAGGTATAGAAGAACTTCTAGTTACATCACGTTTACTTTCTGTACTTAATTAAGATGAACGAATTTGTACGAAAACGCACGCAACATTAATTTTATTTATTCTTCATTTTATTCCATCATTCTCGTAACATTGAGTATAAAACATTTCCATTTTATGTACTAAATCTTGTACATCAAATCCTGCATTTCGTATGATTTCAACCCTATCTGTTCTCTCTAGCCCCTTGAACTTCAAACTTTCAACAGCCCATTGATGTGGACTTAGACTGAGTGAAAGTTGCTTGACAGAATCCGTTAATACTACTTCATTCGTTATTGAATCAGAAATAATACAAGGTAACCCCGAACACTCTGCTTCAAGCACCGCTCCTGGGAATCCTTCATAGAAAGAAGGAAAAATAAACACATCTCCTGCCAGAAGTAATTTAGGTACATCTTCTCTCACTCCAAGATAGGAAACTGCTTCTTTTATCCTTAATTCATTTGCTAACGGCAACAAATTTGATATATCACCTGCTCCGATTAAAAGTAATCTTGAATCAGAATGTATTTTCTTTATTTCACTGAATACTCTCAGTAAAAATGGATGATTTTTTGCATATAACAAATTACCAACATGGATTATTGTAAACGCACTTCCGAGTCCAAGTTCTTTTCTGATACTATTTCGCTCTGATTCAGAAAACTTAAATCTTTGAGTATTAATTGCATTTGGCCAGATTTTTACTTGCCCGGCATCAACTAACTTTTTGCCAAATAACCAATAAGATGCCTTTTGAGATACCGCAAATCGATGAGTAGCATATCTATTTACATTTATCTTTGCAATATTTTTTATGATATTCTTCAATGATATTCTTTGAACACTCGTTCTTGCATTAACAATTCTAATAGGAACTCCACATTTTTTCGCTTCCCGTAAATAGAACCCTGCCCATTGATTATAAGCATACACAATCCTATATTCTTTGTGTTCTGATAGAAATTTATAGAACTCTTTGAAATTTGGGATATTATATTTACTATGGTGTCCTTGCGATAAATATACTCGTCCTCCCATACTTCTAATTTCTTCATCAAAAACTCCGCTTTCCCCTGAATATACATAAAAATCATACTGAAATTTTGTGCGATCCAGTGCACGATATAAATCCATTGTGCGACTCTCAATGCCCCCTCTATTGAGTCTGTGAAGTATATGCAGAATGCGAATAGGTTCCATAACTGAATCTCCTTTACAATAAATTCTCCTTATACCACTCAATCGCAACTTTGATTCCACGCGCAAAAGACCAGTCAGGATCATAACCGAGTAATTCTCTTGCCTTACTTATGTCAGCCTTTGTATGTTTTCTATCTCCTGCACGATCCGGTCCAAAGTGCGGTTCAATAAACACTCCCAAAGCCTCTGTAAGACCGTAGTAAATATCGAGAAGATACTCACGGCCACCATAAGCTATGTTGTAAGCCTGACCTGCTGCTTCTTTCCCAGCAACACACGCCTTCAAATTTGCTTCAACAACGTTATCAACATAAGTAAAATCGCGACTCTGCTTCCCATCACCGTTAATAGTTGGCACTTCGCCATGGAGAAGTTGTCTAATAAACTTCGGAATAACCGCAGCATAAGCACCATCCGGGTTTTGACGAGGACCGAATACGTTGAAGTATCGGAGACCATAGGTATCAAGACCATAATGATATGTGTACTGTTTGCCCCAATGCTCATCGCACATTTTAGTTAGAGCATAGGGAGACAGCAAATTCCCTTCTTGTCCCTCTTTGTTCGGGAGGGTAGGATCATCGCCGTAAACAGAGCTGGAACTGGCATACACAAATTTCTTTATACCATTCTGTCGTGCTGCTTCCATCATATTCAAAGTTCCCATGATGTTATTAGCACAATAAAACAATGGC
>JAFSLR010000243.1 GCA_017448375.1 Synergistaceae bacterium
AGCAAGAGTGATTAACATTAATCTGCGTAACATAACGAATTTCCCCTAAGTAAAAATTTCGATATGTTGATTATAACATTAGATAGTGCTGTCAAAAATTCTTCTTTGAACTTGGTTACGGTTATAAACTCGCTGCAAAAATTATCTGTGTTAATATTAGTCCAATTCACAAAAAATTTTCACGCAAGGAGGGAGAAACAATCACGCAATGAACAAATCAGTCCGCAAATTTTTCACGCTCGCTTACGCCCTAATCACCTCAGAATGGAAAGCCGTAACCGTAATCGTACTCGCAAGCCTCCTTCAAGCCTTTGCGGTAAATTACTTCACGCTTCATTACCGCTTCCCTGACTTGGGCGTATCAGGAATAGCCGTTCTCACGAATTACGTTTTCGGAATCTCGCCTAACTGGGTAATACTCACGGGAAATATTCTCCTCGTAATATGGGCATGGAAGGATCTCAACCTTAGATTCTTGGGGCTGACTCTAATCTCGATATTTACGTTTTCGGCGGGGCTTTCAGTTTTTGCGCTTTACCCTTTGACGCTTCCCGATGACAAATTCATGGCCACCGTCATAACGGGACTCCTTAAAGGCTTTGCGGGCGGTATGATGTTCAACATTGGAGGCTCAAGCGGAGGCACTGATATTATAGCTGCGGCATTGAGACGGCGATTCGGGATTGAGGTCGGAAGGTTCTCGATTTTCGTCAACATGATAATTATCGCACTTTCGATAGGGATTGTCGGACTTGAGTCGGCGGTTTACGGTGCTGTAGGATTGTACGTCAACGGTGTAACAACCGACAACGTTACGCGGAGTTTCGACAAACGCAAGCAGGCAATAATCATCACGAACAAGCCCGATGAAGTCAGCAAGTTCATCAACGAACACGGAAGAGGCGTAACACGTCTTGAAGGTCGAGGAGGCTATACGGGTCAGGTAAGGCCGGTATTATTGACACTTTTAGACCCGAGACAGGTTGTAATATTGAAACGTTTCCTGAAGGAACATGATGAACGGGCTTTTGTCTCAATCTGTGATGCCTCAGAAGTTTTAGGACAGGGATTCAAGAGCTGGCGTTCGCTGTAAACTTTTAACATTAAAGGAGTGATTATTACGGGTGATTTTTCTATAGGAAGTTTATTAGATGACGAAAAGAAAGCATCATTGCAGAGCTTTTCAGAAAACCTTCCCGCTAAGGACGCACCGAGATCAAAAAAGAATATCGTCTCACGTGTCGCATACTTAATCGGGATTGACGCAAAATATTTCGGACTCGAACAGGACGGCAATTTGAACCCTCAGTTTTACCGCTCTGTTTTCGAGGAACTCAACGCCGACAAGGAAGCCCGAATCGTAAGAAGCCTTTGCAGACTCAGGACGAAAATTCAGCGGAACTTCAAGGCCATTTGCACCGAGATGAACTCAGACGTTAAGAACATCGACTCAATGCCTGACCTTATACCGCCGGATATTTTGCGCTCGCTTGAAGATGACGGAGTCTCAATCGTAAGACCACGAAAGAGACCCGAAGATTACATCGTCGACATTCACAACTATTTGCTTCCTCACGTCCCTAACTGTCAGAAATTTATTCCGTCTTGGGTGAAATGGATCTATATCCGCAACCTTTTCTTCATCTCTAGGGGTAACACTATTGACGGAAACAGAGAGGCCGCGAAAATATATTACGAGTACCGCGACTTATACCCCTATCAAGCCTACATAAACTGGCAGCCCGATGAAAGGGACGGAAATATTCTCAGGGATGACGCTAAATTTCTCCCGGCCCTTTACGAACGTAACCGAGACAGATTCTATGACATGAGCAAGGTTACTGAGGCCGGAGACGCTGCGATTGATGACCCGACAGAATTTTTCGAGAAGGCTCAAAGGGTTATTATTGCGATTGACTGCGAGAACGCTGACCCATGCAAGGTTATCGGAATCATGAAGGAGCTTTCACGGCTTAATCTCGTTGGGAAAGTCGCTAAGATTATTCTTGTTGACGATGAGCATACGTCCTCACAGTGGCGGGCATTGAGGCGCAACGAGAAATTACCCCTCGAATACTACATGACAGACCGCGTTAAGGACGACAAATCAGCAGTAGACGTAGCATTGACGATAAAGTTTTACCGCGAGATTACACAGTCAAAAGCAGAAGGAAATCCGATAGATTCGGCGGTGATAATTTCAAGCGACTGTGATTTCTGGCCGTTAATAGAGCTTACGCCGGAAGTAAGATTCATGGTAATGCTTGAGTACGATAACTGTTCGCAGTCATACTATCAGAGATTGCAGAATAATGATGTCCCGTTCATTTACATAGATGAATATTTTTCGGCCGGGAATCTTGAGCTTAAAACGGAAAATGTTTTGCAGGAAGTAATACGCGAAATAGAAGAGGGGTGTTTGGGGAAAATAAACGTATTCTCAATAATCAACAGGGCGTTGACGAAACTTGAATTGAGAATGAATGACACTGAAGCAGCAAGTTTCTACGCAAAATACATATCGCCGATGACAGTAACATTCACGAAGAACGGAAGCGCGGTTTTACAGAACAAGCCAATGCTCAAAGAATGAAACAGTCCCCCTTGTTAAGGAAGGGGGATTATTTTTTCGTAGCACTGCATGTAACATCAAAAGTGTATTTCTCATCGAGATATACTTCGTCAACAATGAAACCTTCCCAGCGTATTAAGGCGTTTTTTCCGGGCATGAATGACAATGTGATTTTGTCCTCGCCGTCAATAAATTCGGTGCTGAAGCTCCATGAGTTTTCGCCTTCGCGCTTTAAGTCGTAAGGTACGGAGTATTCCCAGCTTCTTTCGCAGACAATATCACCCTGAATGTTAGTGATTACGCCCGTGAAAATGACATCGGCTCTTCCTTCGCCTTCGCTTTCGGAGTATTTGACGGTCTCAACGGTCAGTGAAACGTCATCGGCATTGAGTGAGACATCAACACCGGGCTGTCTTGGGTCAGTTCCAGTTCCATTGCCTGAACCTTTCCAGACTCCTATGAGGGAGCTTAGGCCGGAAGATTTCGGCTGAGTCTGAGTCGCTGAATGCTGGTTTGATGTTGAGGATTTACGTTTTTTTCGGGCGGCTTCACTCTGAGGACATGAAAACAGCATCGCCAGTATCATTATGAGGGCTAAAATTTTCGGGTAACGTTTCATTTTTTCATCTTCTTTCAGAATGGATAAAATAATTCTAGCACATACCGTATAATTATCGGCATTACACAGCTTAACAATAGGGATGTATACGTTGAGGGAGTGAAATTTATCATGCGTCAAAAATTTATTGTCATATTGTCGTTATTGTTTGTGATTTTTACGGGCGGTGATTCGTTCGCGAAGTCAGGACAGGAACATATACAGATTTGGGATAACGTGTTCGGAATTTCTGACAATGTATCACGGAATAACATTCTGCCTTTGTGGAGAACAGCGCAGGAAGTTATTGATGAGATTGGGAATGATTACAGGGATTTACGCGAAAATTTTTCTTGGTTCACGTGGGGGAATTACGGCCATCGTTTATTGTTTCACTGGGGATTCAACGCTGACCCTAAGAGATATTCACCGCTCATCAAGCAGGTGCTCTCATGCCTGAAAGATAACCCTGACGTAAGAGAACAGGAACGCAAATTCTTTTCTTACCTCACGAACAACATACAATCCCGCCGCAACCGAAAGCTAATCAACGCCGTAACATCAGTAACAGGAATCCCGACAGCACGCGGCTATGCGAACGCCATCGCTACAATAATATATGACGTTCATTTGCTGGGAGATTATGAGACAGTTAAGACTTCAGCACTGCCGAAAATTGATGACATCGAGCGCGATTTAGTCGAGAATGGATTCACAAAGCTGATTACGGGCGGGGACAAGTCAGAGAGACTCGAAAAGATTGACGCGGAACTGAAAGCCTCAATACGTGCCGGGCGCGGAAGAGTCAACAGAGTACGCGCAATCCTCCTCACAGAGGCCGTGAAGAAATATCTTCCTCAAATTCTCAATGAACGTTTCAAGAAGACACTGTCAGAGAAGGGAATCACAATCACCGTTACGAAATGATAAAATTATCTCATTCCAATAATACTAAGGAGCAATCATCATGAAGAGACTCGCGGCAATAATCGTAATCATAGTATCGTTGTCATCACCCGTTCACGCTGAAGAACCGTATGACCCTCAGCACACAATGCTTGCGCTGAACATGGCAATAGTTTCGATTCACAGAATAGTGTCAACTCAGGACAGAATCATTCTCGATCAGGAATACAACACAATCATCAACAAACTTGCGCTTGGAAATATTGAGAGTGATTACGAGATGACCGGGCTTTACGCGGAATTGATGAACTTCATAACGGGCAAAGGGTTACGACAGGAAGAGGCGAAAAGATTTCAGGAACGTTACAACCGCCGTGAACAGAGGCAGATTGTTGACGCGCTTTCGGGGATTCGTGCATACGGCGGAAATTTATGGAGCTGGCTGGGGAGTCTCGCAACGTCTTGCGTGTCGTCATATTTCAGCTATCAGTCATCAAAGGCGGAACTCCT
>JAFSLR010000244.1 GCA_017448375.1 Synergistaceae bacterium
CTGAAGTGAACGTTACGCCGATTAGAATCTGGAACGCTAACGGTGATCTGGTCATGGCCGATAACGTGAAGGGTTCACAGCGTTCACAGCGGGGACGGATACTGCGTGAGCTTCCAGAGAACACGAAGATTATTGCGTTTGATGAGAATGACGCAGAGGAAGCCGGCATAACATCAGCAAACAAATTCACCGTGAAATATCTTTACTCCCCGTTCCCGGTAAGCACAAACTCATTGTATGATCCGTCAGTGATTCCGTTTGTGGCCCAGAGGGTATTGACGGCGTTGTCGGAATGGGACTCCCAGAATTACCCCTACTATCAGAGGAGGCTTGCTGAGTTTCAGGTGAGATTGTCGAGTTCGATACTTGTCGGGCAGGTCCTGAAGGATATTAGCGTTGCGGATTTCAGCGGGTCAGCGGGGGTATTGCTGAGGGCTGCGGGGTGCAAGGTTGAGAGGCCGAATGAGATTGAGACGTGGCAGAAAGGGAATTTTTCGGGGCTGCGCGAATATCTTGATGACGCAAGAAGCAGAGGTGCAGCGATTATTATTGATGATGATACACCGTCAGCGTTGAGGCGTTATCTTTCGGGGAAACCTGATGTATATAAACTGGAGCGTCCGAGCCTTGAGACTGATTACCCGTCATTCCTTCATGAACAGTATATATCGCTGTGGCAGAAGATTACGGAGAAGCCTTTGCCCGGACGGAAAGCAAGACGCTAAATAGTTTCCTCAAGAATCGAAACAGCATTCCTCACGCAGTCATCGCAGGAACATAACACCTTCCCCGTTCCTACTCCTTTAATCTCGCGGCATATCGAACCCCCGCAAATCTCCGTGAATCTCCTGTGAAGCTCTTTAGCGTCATTCCGTATAGGGCTGCCCTTATACTTCACGAGTCCCAATACCATTTCAGCACCGCACAAAGCCCCGCAAGTACCTTCCATTCCGCCCATGCCGAGTCCGAATCCCGCGCCGATTCTCTTCAATACGTCCTCGCTGACTCCTGTCTCTTCACTGAACATGCAAGCTACAGCCTGACAGCAATTATAGTGAGCATCGCCCGTCCTGTTCTTGAGTTCAACTGCTTTGTCCTGTTTTACCGTCATAAATTTTTCCCCCTTTATGATTAGCCGTAATTGTATCACGCGATATGCTAGAATACCTCCATTACCCAACGAAAGGTGATTTTTCATGCCCGATTACGATTACAATGACGCTCACGAAACATTAGAGTACCTGCGGAAAATGATCCCATTCACCCCTAAGACCGCCATTATTGCAGGCTCAGGACTCGCAGATGTCGCCGACATGGTAGAGGACAGCATTACGCTTTACGCAAGGAATATCCCGAACTGGCCCGGCTCAACTGCCCCCGGCCATGCAGGAAGAATTATTGCCGGAACGATTCACGGGAGACCAGTAATTTTCCTTCAGGGAAGAGTCCATTACTACGAGGGCTATTCGATGAAGGCCGTAACATTTCCCACACGCATAATAGGAATGTTAGGTGTGAAAGAATACATAGCCACTAACGCTTCAGGCGCAATAAACACTTCATACTTCCCCGGCGAAATCGTAGCCATAAAAGACCACATTAACATGATGGGAGCGAATCCCCTCATAGGCCGTAACAATGACACATGGAATGAACGTTTCCCCGATATGACTCACGCATATGACCCGGCAATTCTGGGAATTTTCGCGGGACTCGGACTGAAACAGGGAGTTTACGCCGCAATGTCAGGGCCTTCATTCGAGACTCCGGCGGAGATTAACATGCTCAGAATCTTGGGTGCGGATCTTGTCGGAATGTCTACAGTCCCCGAAGTAATTACGGCTAATGCTATGGGTATGAGAGTTGCTGGACTTTCGTGCGCCGCTAACATGGCCGCAGGGATTAACCCCGAACACAGATTAACGGGTCAGGAAGTCTTAGAGGTAGTGAGCGAGGCGGCAATAAAAATGGCAAAAGTTATCACAACATTAATCGACAGGCTTAACGCTGAGTGAAACTATGATATATTAACGGAATAACGAAATAAGGAGAATATAATTTTTATGCGCAGATTGAAATTATCCGTCATCATAATATTAATTTTGCTGTTGAAGGTGAAGACTTCTTACGCGGCATCGTGGGTTAATTTCCCGACAAGCTGGGACATAGGACAGGCGTTTGCGGTAACAATAACATCAACAGCAGAATACACACAGCCGATGGTTACATGGATGAACAGAAGCATAGCTCTTAACGTTGAGGCAGGCGGAGCAGGGAAAATATCATACGGCCTATTAGGGTCAGACGTTCGTAACATTAAGCCGGGGGATTACAAAATACTTTTCGAGTTTATACAGGGCGGCAAGAAATACAAGGCTTCAGGAAATATTTACCTCCGCGCCCGTCAATACCCAAGAGAAGAACTCAGAGTAAGTCCTAAAATGGTAAATCCCCCAAAGAAAGAACTCTCACGAATCAGAAGTGAATCACAGCTTGTAGGCACAGCGTTACGAACAATGACAATCCCCCGAAAATGGACGACTCCACCTCAGCCCCCTTTAGCGTCAATAACTCTCACAAGCAATTACGGCAAGCAGAGAGTCTATAACGGCCAGCCCCGTGCAGGCCATAACGGAGCCGACATAAGAGCCGTAACAGGTACGAGCGTAAGAGCACCTTTTGCGGGTACGGTAGTACTTGCGGGATTCCATTATTACGCTGGAGGAAGTGTCTACATAGATTCGGGAAACGGAGTCATAACAGCGTTCTTCCATTTGAGCAACATACTCGTGAAGAAGGGCGATAACGTAGCAAAAGGACAGATAGTCGCGAAATCCGGCGCAACAGGACGTGTTACAGGGCCTCACTTGCATTACAGCTTGATACTTGGGGGGCAGTTCGTTGACCCTATACCGCTTTTGTCGACAAGCATAACGCAGATGTTGAAGCAGGGAAATATTCAGCAGGTGAACTAGTAATGAGCAAAATTTACGGATTAATATTGAGCGGTGGAAGCGGTACAAGACTCTGGCCTTTGTCGCGCGAGAATTTCCCCAAACAGTTTATCAGGCTTTACGGGGACAAAACATTACTTCAGGCTACACTCTTGCGAATGCTGAACATGATTCCGCTTGAGTCGTTGCGGGTAATATCGGGTGCAAAGTGGCACGACTTAGTGATGAGTCAGGCGGGCGAAATTCTAGGGGCTGAGAACTTGCCGGATAACTTCATCATTGAGGAGCCTTGCGCTAGGGGAACAGCTCCGGCGATATTGCTTGCGTCTGAAGAAATGCTGAGGCTTGGAGCGTGTGAAGATGATGTTATGATTGTCGTACCGAGTGATGCGTTTATCCGAAACACAAAGGCTTTCACCGACTCGCTTAAAGCTGGAGTGAGGGCAGCTGAGGCGGGATATATTGCGACATTGGGAATTGCTCCTGTGAGACCTGAGACGGGGTTCGGGTATATTCGTCAGGGGAATGAAATCGCAGGGGGATATTACGAGGCGGAAGCGTTTGTTGAGAAACCAGACTTTAAGACGGCGCAGAAATATCTTTCGGACGGTAATTATCTCTGGAACGGCGGAATATTCATCTTCACCCCGAAAAGTTTATACCGTGAACTTGAACGCGCTGACCCTGAGTTATATTCATCGGCCATGAAGGGAAATTTGCGGGAAAATTTTGCGTCCGTCAAAAACATATCGTTCGACAATGCCGTAATGGAGAAAGCCGAAAGAGTCGCCGTTATTCCTCTGGTTAATTCGGGGTGGTCTGATGTAGGATCATGGGACGCGCTTCACGATGATGTATTAGAGAGTGATGAAAGCCGTAATGTTGTCGCGGGGAATGCGGTAATTCTTGACGGCCATAACTGCTTCGTTCATTCGCGGGAAAAAATTACGGTGTTAAACATGGTGAATGATATTGTAGTTGTTGATACGCCTGACGCATTATTCATCACTAGAAGGGGAGC
>JAFSLR010000245.1 GCA_017448375.1 Synergistaceae bacterium
CTAATATCTCTTTGCGCGACAATGACGCTCCCCCCGGAAGCCTGAGTCCCCTCACGACTCCCTCGTTCTCAAGAATCCTCCTGAAAGGCTCAAACCCTGAGTCCCTGAATGCGTCCGCCAAATCGCAAAGCTCAAGTTTCACCCTCAAATCAGGCTTATCGCTCCCGTACTTGTCCATTGCGTCCCAGTATGACATTCTCATGAACGGTGTCGGAATATCTACCCCGCGAATCTCCTTGAACAATCCCTTCATGTAGCCTTCAATGAGCGTCATTATGTCGTCCTCAACAATGTAGCTCATCTCAATATCTACCTGCGTAAATTCCGGCTGTCTGTCCGCTCTCAAATCCTCGTCCCTGAAGCACCTTGCAATCTGATAGTAACGGTCAAATCCCGAAATCATCAATATCTGCTTGAAGAGCTGCGGACTCTGAGGCAGTGCGTAGAAGCACCCCTGATTCACTCGTGAAGGAACAAGATAATCCCTCGCTCCCTCTGGAGTCGCCTTCGTAAGCATTGGAGTCTCAAGCTCAACAAAATTCCGTTCCTCAAGGTAACGCCGCGTGAATGAATTTATCTTTGCACGAGTCCTCATGTTGAACTGCATTTTTTCACGGCGCATGTCAAGATAACGGTATTTGAGACGTATATTTTCGTCAACCGTCTCCGTCTCATCGCCCACTTCAAACGGTAAGGGTTTCGCCCGCGACATCACAAGCAAATCTGACGCTACAATCTCAATATTTCCCGTCTTGAGTTCGGGATTGTCTGTGCCTTCGGGACGGATTCGCATTTTACCTTTAACCGCTATGCAGAACTCGTTGCGGAGCCTTCCGGCAATGTCGTGAATCTCTCCTGCTTCGGGGTTGAAGACTACCTGAATCGGCCCGGTCCAGTCCCATACCTCAATGAATATTATTCCGCCCAAATCGCGCCTTGCACGCACCCAGCCGTTTGCGCGGACTTCCTTCCCTGCGTCATCTTCCGTGAATGTCCCGCAAAGTTTCGTCCTCTGCCATTCCTTATCGAATATTCTTGCCATTAAACTTTTGCACGTTCCCTTCATTAATTTTTTGGGTTAAACCTGTATATTATATCCGCAAAATTTTCCATAACTCTTCATTTGTTGTGAATGATATTTTTTCTCCGTCAACAAACCTTCCCGCTATACCCGAAATTATCCCCGCTGATTTCAATTCGGCTTGTGCACTTTCGACACTCTCAGAAGGTATCACAGCCGTAAGCATTCCCGATGATATGAGATTGTAAGGGTCAAAGCATAATCTCTCAGAAGCTCTAAGTGTTAAGGGTGAAACGGGTATATTCTCCCTGAAAAGCTCAATCCCTAATCCGCTTCCTTCCTGCATCTCGTAAAACGCTCCGTTAATCCCGCCTTCCGTAGGATCGTGCATGTAAACAGCGTAATCCCTCAGAATTTTTGCAGGTTTGACGACCGAGAAATCATTTTCCCACGAACGTATAACATTCATTTCTTGAGGTGTGAAGATTTCCGCGAAAAGTTCCGGCCTGTCGTGCGCAACAATGCTCATTCCCTCAAGCCCGCAATGACCCGTAACAAGTATCACATCTCCGGCTTTAATCCTCTTTGCGCTGAGTTCGTGATGAGTTATCCCCATCATTGTCCCTGAAATTACAGGCTGTGCGTAACGGTCTGTGAGTTCGGTATGTCCTCCGGCGATTGCGATTCCCATTTCCGCGCAGGTCTCGTGAATTTCACGCATTATATCGTGAATGAAGGCTGTACCCATTGAGTCGGGAACGATTAATGTTACGATGAGCCATGAAGGATTCGCGCCCTTGCAGGCTATATCGTTGGCGTTGATGTGAACGAGGAGTTTCCCGGCGTTACGGGCTGCACCTGTTACGGGGTCTGAGGCTGCTACGAGTATTCCGTCTGGAACGCGGATTAATGCTGCGTCCTCTCCTATTCCGCCTCCGACAAGCAAATCACTTCTCACTGCCCCCGTAAAGTTAAGGACGCTTTCACGCAAAATTTCAGGCTGTAATTTACCGGGCATTTTTTGAGTCCTCCGTTCTGAATATTTGCTGTAAATACTTTAAGCCCTTTTCGAGTCCCAAGAGTGAAGGACGGCTGATATACTTTTCGGGAATCTCATACACTCTCACATGCTTTAATGCCCCTGCCCATTCGCGCGCCCTGAAGGTTTCAGCTGTTGATGTGTTCATTGCACCCGTCTGAATGATATAGACATCGAGGCTTGCGGCATTCTTGAGGAGTCGTTCGACACCGTAAGGGGCTATCGTGCTTCCTTCCCTCAAAGGAACGGCATCAACCGCAATGTTCACACCTCCGGCTAGGGCTATGAGTCTCGCCGGCCATGAATCTGGGGCGCATGTGTGAAGCTCTCTTGATGTTGCCTCAAGAAATACGCGGGGACGATGTGATTCTGATGACTGCGATTCTATTTCAGCAAGCAAAGAATTAAGCCGTGATATTCCGTCTATAGGATTGAGATTGAGACTCTCAGCTAGCGTTATGAGATATTCGGGGAAATCGTCCCATTTAGGCGGGTCAATACTTATCACCTTAACACCTGAACGCCTCAGAATGTCATACATATTAGGGTTAATCCTCTCAGCAAAAGGACGTGTAACCACTATGTCAGGCCGTAACGCTAAAATCCTTTCAGCCCCCGAACGCAAAGGCACTCTCGGCAATTCAGGGAGAAAATCAACATCATCATTTTCCGAGACCGCAACGAGATTACCGCCCATCGCTGAAATGTTGTCGGAATGCCCCGGATAAAGCGAAATTACCCGCAAAGTTTCAGCATTAAGGGGACAAATCATAATCATCAACATAAATATTATTCCGATAAAGCGCGCCACATTAAATCATTCCTTTCACTATTATAATAAGCTATAAATTCTGTCCCGTATAATTCATGGAGAACGTGAGCAGAAATTTTCCGGCCATGTGAAATCAATTCGCCTTCCTTCAATGCAATGTAATAATCCGAATATGACAGCGATAAATTTATATCATGAACCGCCGTAATGATACTCCTTCCATTGTCAGCGAGCCTCTTCAAAAGCGCGAAAACTTTTGCTGACTTGTCGGGGTCAAGCGCGCTTGTTGGCTCATCAAGAAGAATTGTTGAAGTGTCCTGAGCCAGTGAACACGCAATGAACGCTAGCTGTCTTTCGCCGTCAGAGAGAGTCATAATATCGCGTTCGAGGAGATGTGTAATCCCTAGAATTTCAGCTGAATGATTTACTGCCTCGTTGTCGGAATGAGTAAGGCGGGTGAAAATTCCCCTGTAAGGAAGCCTACCCATTTCGATAATCTCGCGGACGCTGAAAGGGTATGACGGCCTGAAGCTGTTACCGCTCATGACGAAGCTGACATTACGGGCGAAATCACGGCGTGAAAATCTCATCACCTCATGGCCATTCAGCAAGACACTTCCCGAATAACTCATCAATCCCGAAAGCACACGCAGTAACGTTGATTTCCCCGAACCGTTTGGGCCGATTAATGACACTAAGCCGGAAGGAATTTCAATGCTTATATTTCGGAGGACTGACTTCTTACCGTAAGAAGCGCAAAGATTTATGACACTGTACAATTATTCCCCGCAATACTCCTTCAGTTTATCGCAAAGGTATTCGTAACGTTCTTTCTTCTCTGTACGTGAAAAATGAATGTCCCTTGATTGTTCGGGATTTCCAGCGTAATTCATGGCCTCGTCCCCGAATTGTTCGCTCGTCAAGTCAAACATGCAATCACCGACAACGTTATAGCAATGAACATTCCCTGCCTCAAGTGGAACGCCGTAAACCTTTCCGCCGAAAATATCCTGTGCAAGAAATGATGTTATCGCACACTGTCCTAACGTAGGGTTGTCGGGCGACCATTCATCGCGGAGTCGGGGTGTGCAGGTGTATTCGCACCACACGTGAAGCAATGCGCCGTACAAATCATCGGGGGTATCTATGCCCTTGTAGGTGTGATTTATTGCGTGAACGTTTGAAGCGTCCTTAGAGCCGTAAAAGTTATATGACATTTCAAAACTTCCTTCATTTGAGTTAAGAATGATTATACGTGAAAATTGCAAAAAAAATTCCCCCTTAATTTTAGGGGGACTTAAGGGGGATTTCTTCTTATGACTTCTGAAAACGTGCCCTGTTCACGTGTTCGGGCTGCTTCCTCTCAATCTCTCCTGCTGACGTAAGAGCTATCCTCGTAAGCATAGGCCCTACAATCTCATACACTAAAACGCTGAATAGGATTATGTTGCGGATTAATCCTCCCATTTCATCGCCCAAGCTCTGTGCGCTAACTACCATTCCCAATGCTACTCCGGCTTGAGGGAATAACGTTATCCCCAAATACTTTTTCACATTCTCTGAACATCTCATCAATGACGAGCTGAACAACGCACCGTAATATTTCCCCGCACAACGAACGAGAATATATACCGCCCCAATGAGCATTACTCCCCAATCACGCATTACGCTCAATTCCAGTCTCGCGCCCGAAATCACAAAGAATACCGCGTATAACGGTGCTGACCATCTCTGCGAACGGCTCATTATATCCTCCGAGTAATCGCACATGTTGCAGAATATCGTCCCCAATGTCATGCACACCAGTAATGATGAAAACGCTATCCTTACCTGCCCGATGTAAAATTCGCGTGATGAAAGTGAGATTGTCATCAACACAAACGCTATCGTCATTGAAAGTCGGTTGGAGTTCGAGAAAAATAATTTTTCAAGCATCGTCAGAATATATCCCATTATTGAACCGAGTATCACTGAGCATATTATCTCGATTATCGGGTTCACGACTACTGACACGAGATTTATTGCCCCGCCCGTCATCGCCTGTGCAATTCCCATTGAGACCGCGAATATCACTAATCCGGCCGCGTCATCAAGTGCAACTATCGGCAATAACAGATCCGTTACAGGGCCTTTTGCCTTGAACTGTCGAACTACCATTAACGTTGCAGCAGGAGCCGTAGCCGACGCAATCGCACCCAGAGTTATCGCTACTGGCAATGGTAGAACGTCCTGACCTAATTTCAAGCTCAGGAGGATTAATGCCCCGTCAACAAAAATTGTCGCTGTTACGGCCTGAAATATTCCGATTATGAGCGCAGATTTTCCCATTTCCTTTAGGCTTGCCGCACGGAACTCGCTCCCTATGTCGAACGCTATAAATCCCAATGCTATGCTTGAAAGTATGCTTACGCCTGAAAGTTCTTTTGCTGATGAGAAACCAATTCCAATTTTACCCAATACGTAAGGCCCTACGATTATTCCGGCGATTAAGAACGCTGTAACATCGGGTAACATTATACCTTTCTGGCCTATAGTGTATTTGAACAAACGAGTCATGAGAAGTCCTGCTGAAAGTGAAAACGCTGTACTGAGTAGTAATGACATTGTTAAAAGTTTGTGCCTCTTTCCGTAATTTATATTCTGAATGCGAGATTATAGCACTTTCCTGTAATATTCCTCAGTTTTCGCAATCATTTCATCAACCGTCATAATATCTTTATGGTTGAAACTCTCAGCTTCCCCCGTCAAAATGAATCTCTCAATCGCTTTCCGCCACTCTTCAACCTCACCAGCCGGCACTAATTCCCCTGTCGCAAAATCTCTCAGTGCCTCCAAATCTGACGCTATCACAGGCAATCCCGCGCTCAACGCCTCCATTACCGCAAGCCCCTGACCCTCACTGTATGACGGGAACAGCAAGCACGATGACCTGGCCATGTAACGCTCAACTTCAGGACGTTCCTTGTCGCCGTGAAACTTCACCCGCTCTGAAATCCCCAATTCACCCGAAAGCCCTTCGAGTTTCACCCTCTCTGAACCCTCACCCAATACATCAAGCGTCCATTCATAGCCCTTCAACCCCGAAAGTGCCCTCAACGCAACGTCAACACCTTTAAGCCTCGTCAATCGTCCCACAATAAGAAATCTCATCTCATCGTGTGAAAAGTCTTCATGTCTCAGCTTAGGGGGGATTATTCCGTTCGGGATTATCACGTTGTCGGCGGGTAAATACTCCCTCAGATGTTCCCTCACTGCACGCGATATTGAGATTGCCCCGAAAGCGTGCCTCATCGGGATTAATCCGGCGTTAAGCGAGTAAAGCGCGTGAGCCGTAACAACCCATTTCACCCCCGTAACCCCCGACAATACCCACGATACCCACGAAGGCACCCTAGAATGTGAGTGTATTATGTCCCATTGATATTTTGAGTTGAGACGGGAAAGTTTCATTGCACTGTATATTATTGTGATTGGGTTCTTTAGGTGTGATGGAACGTGGATTATTTTTGCTGACGGAGGCAATTCCCCCTCAAGCCTTCCTCCGCATGAAGCCAGCGTTACATCATGGCCGCGTTCTGACATTCCCCGAATAAGGTTGAGTACGTGAACTTCTGCTCCGCCCTCGTCAAACCCCGGCATTACGTACAATATCTTCAACGTCTCAATATCCATTCCGCCGCGCGTTTGGCCTCGTTGAAATCCTTTAGGTGATACTGATTTTCAGGCTCAAGGAATTTCGGCAGATACACTTCGTTCCCCAAATCCGTAATCAATCCCCTTTCGGCAAACCTCGAAAACATATCATCAAACCTTCTCGCACCAAATCCCAGCATATGTTTGATTTTCCCGGTCGAACGCGGCAAACGTATCAATCCAACCTTGAAACCTGCCGTAACTGCCTCAGATACCATTGACACGCTGTCTTCCGTAACAAGTACGTGAGTCGCTGCACCTAATATCGCTGTGATTGAGTTCTGGTTCGGTGTCCTCGAATAAAGGAACATATATTCAACGTTAGGACTTCCCGAAAATATTTCTTCCACTGCGTTTTCAACTGACGTTCCAGTTCTCCTTGATGTCGTTATGAGGAATTTCGCGTCAATATCCCGCAAAGGTGTCAATACTTCCCTTGCCCATCGTGATGTTACCCTGTAATTTGCATCGCTTCCACCGATTAAGAGCGCGATAACTTTACGGCCTTCGAGGTTTCTTCCCGCGAAAAAGTGAGAGGCTATATCCTTCAGCGTAGGTATGTAGATGTGATTTGGCGCACCGAGTGTTGTTATTACGTTTCCCTGCTTGAGATTGGGCTTGTCGTGTTCGGGGACTATTGCATATGTGAAAGGCTTTGTCCCTAATACTGAAGGTGTCATGATTACGGCGCATTTGTTGTGGGTAGCTTTCGACAATGCAAGGCAGAACGGAGCGGCTTTGCTTCCTGTTGAGATGAAAAGCGTAGTACCCTCATCATATTTCTTCCAGCGAATGCCCGTTGATTTAAGCCATTCACGCGAATATGCTCCCCCGTGAGTTTCGAGTCCGTGAACAAACATTTTCAGCTTCAAGACTCGGTCAAAAAATGACATTTCGGGTATGTTTACCATTGTAGGATCTAGCATTGCCCCAGATAATCTTTCGAGCCATTCCCCTACCCCTAACGACTGGTGAATATGTCCCCTTATACCGTCGCTTATTATCACTATCCGCTTAAAGTCCGGCATTAATCATCACGTTCACTTTCTCTAAATCTTCAGGCGTATCAACACCTATATTATGCGCCTCGCTAGCCGTAACCTTAATCCTAATCCTGTAACCGTTCTCAAGAATTTTCAGCTGTTCGAGAGACTCGGCCATGCTTAAAGGCGTATCATTCATTCTGACATATTTACGGAGAAATTCTGCGCTGTAACCGTAAATCCCGATATGCTGATATATCTTTACACTTTCTTTCTGCGAACGGTTGAACGGTATCAATGAGCGCGAAAAATACATAGCGTAACCATTCTGCGACATAACAACTTTAACGATATTGGGATTGCTGACACCATCATGAAGTTCACGGCACAACGTAGCGCAGTAATCCTCTTCAAGAAGCCCGGCTGTCTCATCAATCATCAAAGGGTCAAGCATTGGTTCATCACCCTGAATGTTTATCACAGCGTCAAAATCTTCACCGTAAAGCCTCAGTGCCTCTTCACATCTCGCAGTGCCGTTAGGGAGATTAGAGCCTGTCATAACGGCAATTCTTCCCGAACGTTTAACGCAGTCAAAAATCCTTTCGTCATCAGTCGCAACAATAACAGCGTTCAGACTTTTTGACATTTCGGCTCTTTCACAGACGCGAAGAATCATAGGTTTTCCGCAAATATCCGCCAAAGGTTTTCCGGGAAATCGTGATGAAGCGTAACGCGCCGGAATTATTCCTAAAATTTTCATGCTATCCCCGCTTTCAATAGTTCGTGAATATGTATAATGCCTTCAGGCTTTCCGTTTTCAACAGCTATAAGAACGCTAATTTCGTTATTCTCCATAATCTTTACGGCCTCAGCTGCTAGTGCATCGGGGCTTATAGTCTTGGGGTTATGAGTCATTGCGTTTTCGATTTTCGTCATAAAAGCGTCATTCCCGGAACGTTCCATGAGCCTCCGTAAATCTCCGTCCGTGAAAATCCCCGTGAGTTTCCCCTCAGAGTCCGTGATACATGTTGCGCCGTAGCCCTTCCCCGTAATCACGAAGAGTGCGTCCTTCACCGTAACGCCTTCAGGCACAATCGGAAGGTTATCGCCCTTCCCCATCAAATCGCGTACACGTGTAAGAAGTTTACGGCCTAAAGTCCCGCCCGGGTGAAACAGCGCAAAATCCTCACGCTTTAACCCCCGTAATATCGTAACCATTACCGCAACAGCATCACCCAATACAAGCTCAAGTGTAGTGCTGCTCATTGGTGCAAGGTTCAGGGGGTCTCCTTCGTTGTTGACGTGGGCATTTATCACTATGTCGGCATTCTCTGCAAGCGGTGAGACGAGAGAGCCTGTTATCGCAATAAGTTTAGCCCCTGTACGCCTGAAGTGCGGAAGCAACGCTACAATCTCGCTTGACGCTCCCGAATTGCTGATGAATAGCCCTATGTCCTCAGAACGTACCATCCCTAAATCACCGTGCTGCGCCTCTGCTGCGTGAAGGAAGAATGACGGTGTGCCGAGTGAAGCTAGAGTTGCGGAAATTTTGCGCCCAACATGGCCGGATTTCCCCAGACCTACGACGACGACTCTTCCTTTGCAGGAATATATTTCTCTTGCAGCTCTAACCATTTCGACACTGATGTTTTTTGCTGAATTGAGGATTTCGTTTGCTTCCGTGAGCATTAAATCTTTTGCGGCTTGAAGTAATTGACTGTCTGTTATGGCTGAGATCTCCTTTCTTTATTGCGGTATTAGAGCATTATACAGAGCATTTATTGCTGTCTCGTAATCACCGCCCGAAACGCCTATCATTATATTCTGTTGGTCTGCTCCCTGCTCAACCATTTTTGCCTTCACCGAAGCACCCGTAAGAGCGTCAAATATTGCCCCGAAAATGCCTTTCACCGTTCCCATTCCCTCGCCTATCACGAATATAACCGCAAGCCCTTTCTCTACCGTCATTGACTCCGGCTCTATTTCGGACTGAAGCTCATTCGTTATCTGTGTGCGTCTTATGTCGAAAACGGGTGATTTAAGGATTACGGACATCTGATGTATTCCCGATAATGAGATTTGACACGGTATACGCTGTCTTGCGAATATCCCGAAAAGTTTTGAGTTGAAGTCATAATCCTTATTGAGGCCGTATTTGCGTATATGTATTGTCGTGAAGTTCCTGTTTCCCGCAATACAGGCTGTAACACTACGGTTTATGTTTTCTGGGAGCTTTGGGGATATTATCATTCCGCCGTCATCGGGGGTGTGAGTGCTTGCTATCCTCATGGGTATTCCGGCATCGTTGAGCATTGATACAACGTTATCAGTAACAAGGTTCATTCCCACGTAATTAAGCTCTAGGGCTTCCCTGTAGGTTATGTTTCGGATGACTTTGGGATTTGGGATTACGGACGGGTCTGCGCTGAAGACTTTTGCGGCCTCGCTCCATTTCTCGAAAATTTCTGCATTCACCGAACACGCTATCAACGCTCCGGCAGAGTCGCAGTCTCCCCTTACGAAAGTCTTAATGCCTCCGTTAGCTGCTGTACCGTAGAAAGAAGGTATTACGGCGTGAATCATCGTCTTTAATGTCTGGCCTGCAACGCTGAAAGTTTTTTCCTTATCGGGCTTTCCTTCCTTGTCGAAAAAAATTACGTCAGCCGCGTCAACAAAATTCCAGCCTAAATACTCGGCAAAAATTCTTGCGGTAATATATTCACCCCTGCTTGCAACGTAATCGAGGCTCATTCCCATATCAATACTGCGCCTTATAGCGTCAATTTCCGCCCCTACGTTAAAATTTATTCCAAGACCGCTTACAATCTCGTTGAAGCGTTCCGAAATTCTTTCTATTATGTCATCATAACTTTCATGACCCATGAATCTTGAATGACAAAGGTAAAGCATATCCGTTACACCTACACTTCCGGGAGTTGACCCGGGCGCAGAGACTACAGCATAACGGCGTGAAGGGTCTGACAAAAGGACTTCTGCGGCTTTCTTGATTTCGTGGGAGTTAGCGGCTTCATCTCCTCCGAACCTTGCTACTATAATGCTCATATTTTCACCTGCTTTCTATAATATTTTGTTTGAATATGTGCACTCAATCCTGTGTTTTTTGCTGACGGAAATTTTTGCTTGCGTTGTGAACGGCTAGAATTTCATCAATAAATTTCGGCATTTCATCAAGCGGTATCATGTTAGGGCCGTCGCTCAGGGCTTCTTTTGGGGACGGGTGAGTTTCGGCGAAAATTGCGTCAACCCCTACAGCCGAAGCAGCTCTGGCTAACGGAAAAGCGAGCCTGTAATCACCTCCGCTTGCACCACCGAGTCCGCCGGGCCTCTGTACGCTGTGAGTTGCGTCAAAGACAACGGGGTAACCGAACTCCCTCATGATGATAAGCCCGGTCATGTCGACAACGAGACGGTGATAGCCCATAGTAGTGCCTCGTTCACATAACATTACGCTGTCATTTCCGGCTTCACGGCATTTAGCGGCGGCGTAAATCATATCTTCGGGTGCGAGGAACTGAGCTTTTTTGATGTTGATGATACGTCCTGTTTTAGCGGCTGAGACGAGCAAATCTGTCTGGCGGCACAAGAACGCGGGAATCTGTATGATGTCGGCGACTTCTCCGGCAGGTTTGGCCTGATAGCTTTCGTGAATGTCCGTGAGAATTGGGACTCCTGCTTTAGCTTTGATTTCTGCTAACTGTTCGAGACCTTTTTCGAGTCCGGGCCCTCTCCAAGCGTGGACTGAAGTACGGTTAGCCTTATCGAATGATGCTTTGAAGATGTAGAGGAGTCCGCGTTCATCACAAAGACGCTTCATGAATTTTGCGACTCTCAATCCAAGCTCTAAACTTTCAAGGGAGCAAGGCCCCGCAATAAAAGCGAGGCTCCCGTCTCCGATAAATTTGCTGTCAATGAAGTAACGTTTTACGCTCAATTTAATATTCCTGTCTTAAACTTACGCTTTACCGTCTGACCCGAAGAGTTTGATTTTCGCGCGGACAGTTTCTTTGATTGCCTCAACGCCGGGGGCAAGAAGTTTTCTGGGGTCATAGCCTTTTCCTTCGTTATCTTTTCCGGCCTCGATGTAAGCTCTTGTTGCTGCGGCGAAAGCGAGCTGGCACTCAGTGTTTACGTTGACTTTTGAGACACCGAGAGTGATAGCTTTCTTGACCATTTCATCGGGGATACCTGATCCGCCGTGAAGTACGAGGGGCATAATTCCGGTTTTCTCCTGAACTTTCGCGAGAGTCTCGAATGAGAGTCCCTTCCAGTTTGCCGGATATTTCCCGTGAATGTTCCCGATTCCTGCCGCGAGCATGTCAACGCCCAAGTCAGCAATACGTTTGCACTCGTCCGGGTCAGCGCATTCGCCCATGCCTACAACGCCGTCCTCTTCACCGCCGATTGCGCCGACTTCAGCTTCAATCGTGAGTCCGAGCATATGAGCCGCGTGTGTGAGCTCTACGGTTTTTGCGACGTTCTCGTCAATGGGGAAATGCGAGCCGTCGAACATGATTGACGTGAATCCGGCCTTAATGCATTTGTACGCGCCTTCATACGTACCGTGATCGAGATGTGTGCAAACGGGGACTGTGATACCGAGTGAAGCGTCCATAGCCTCAACCATAGCCTGAACGGTGCGGAAGCCTCCCATATATTTTCCTGCGCCTTCTGAGACACCGAGAATAACGGGTGATTTGAGTTCTTCTGCGACCTGGAGAACGGCCTTTGTCCATTCGAGGTTGTTGATGTTGAACTGGCCTACCGCGTAATGACCTGCTTTAGCGGCTGTTAGCATTTCTTTAGCGTTTACCAACATGATGAAAAAACCCTCCTGAAAAAATTTTCTGAATGTGATAATTATATAGCATTTCAGCGAATTTACAGTCATCATATGCTATGATTTACCTACGAAATTAAAGGGAGTGTGAATTATGGAACTTGCAAAAAAATTCAGCGAGTCAAAGCCGTCCGGGATGGTAAGAGTCTTTCAGGCCATCGAGAAAATGAACGGGGTGTTAAACCTCAGCATAGGTGAGCCGGATTTCGTTACTGAGCCGGATATTGTTGACGCAGGAGCGAGAGCCGCAAAGGAAGGTTTCACTCATTACCCGCCGTTACAGGGCTATCTTGATGTCAGGGAGGCAGCGTGCGCGTATTGGGAACGTCATCACGGCTTCAAGTCATCGCCCGACAACGTGTATATTTCGGTCGGGGGACTTCATATCCCGTGGCTTGCGTTCGGTGCATTGCTGAACCCCGGAGATGAAGTCATGCTGATTGAACCGTACTTCACGCCCTATGAGGCACAAATTCGCGGCAACGGAGGAGTCCCAGTCCCAATAAGAACGCGCGAGGAAAATAATTTTGCGCCGACAATCGAGGATTTGAGAGCGTCAGCCACACCCAAAACACGCGGAATAATCCTCAATTACCCCGGCAACCCTTCAGGGAGAGTCGCAACACTCAAACAGCTTGAGGAGATTGCACAGTTCGTTGAAGAGCGTGATATGTTTGTGCTTAGCGATGAGATTTATGAGTCAATGGTCTTCAAGGGCGAGCACGTTTGCTTTGCGAATATTCCGGGAATGAAGGAACGAACGTTATTAGCGTCAGGGGTCTCAAAGAGTCATTGTATGACGGGCTGGAGAATAGGCTATTTGTTTGCGCCACAGAACGTAATCAACACAATGTGCGTACTGTCATCGTTCCAGACCTACGGCGTTAATACTCTCTCACAGAAAGCAGCGGCCTACGCAATGAACACTCAGGACGAAAAAGTAAAGGCACGTGCTAAAATATTCGGTGAGCGAATGAAGTTTGCTGTCTCAAAATTAAACGCGATGAAAGGGGTGAAGTGCCACACAGCAGAGGGAGCATTCTACTTATTTCCAGACATATCAGGAACAGGATTAACCAGCGAGGAATTTACGTGGCGTTTGCTGAACGAGTCAAAAGTTGCGGTATTGCCGGGCAGCGCATTCGGGCAGACTGGGGAAGGGTATATCAGGATTGCCTGCACTCAGTCAACGGAGACTCTAACGGAGTCAATGAAGAGAATGGAAGAATTTTGCAGGAGGTTATAACATTGAAGAAGGGTAATTTTTGGATTTGCACGGCGGTTTTGTTAGTTCTTGCGTTTGCGGTAATGGGGTCAAGCTGCGGGGGTTCGGGCGGCGGTGATGTGAGTATTCCGACTCAGAACAATAACAATAACATCACGAGTAATGACAGGACACCCGGCAATAACCACAACAACACAACAAGCAATGACCAGACACCGGGCAACAACGGCACAACGAGCAATGATCAGACACCCGGCAACAACGGCACTACAAGCAATGACCAGTCCGGCACAAACACAAACACTAACACGGTAACGTCTGCTGATTACTCGTCAACAACTGGAGGCACTCACGCTTTATCGCTCACTGACGGCTCATCAGCAACCTACAGCAACATAACCGTAACGAAAACGGGCGATGTCTCCGGGCAGAATGACGATTACGACTGGAAGGGAACAAACGCGGCTGTTCTTGCTTCGGGCGGCTCAAAGCTCACGATTACAGGCTCGTCAACAAAAATCACAACCAACGCGAAATACGGCAACGCAGTATTCTCTTACGGCGGAAACAACAGCAACTCAAGCAACAATCAGGGCGACGGAACAACCGTAACAATATCTGACGCGACAATCACAACAAGCTCGAACAACTCCGGCGGAATAATGACAACCGGCGGCGGCATAATGAACGCAAGCAATCTCACAATAACAACATCAGGCGGATCATCAGCGGCTATACGTTCGGACAGCGGCGGCGGTACTGTTACGGTGAACGGAGGAACTTACACCACGAACGGCACAGGCTCGCCCGCAATATATTCAACGGCAGCGATTACCGTTACGGACGCAGATTTGACCGCGAATGTTGCACAGGCAGTAGTCATTGAGGGCGGGAACTCCGTAACTCTCACCGACTGCAAACTCACAGCAAAGCACAC
>JAFSLR010000246.1 GCA_017448375.1 Synergistaceae bacterium
GAAAGCCGTTATTGACGCTCGCGACAGGTCAACCGTTATCACAGGACAGAGCTTAGGCCATCCCGTTAGGTGCTTGCGGAACAAACTTTCAATGGAATTTGAGAGGCTCGAATACGAACGCGCTCCAGCCTCTGAGATTGAAGCATTAGGGACGGGGAAATTCCGCGCGGCAGTTGTTGACGGTGATACTGAATGGGGCTCTCTAATGTCGGGTCAAAGTGCCGCAATGGTCAATGACATTCTCCCGGCAAAAACGATAATTCAGCGAATGTTCAGCGAGGCAGAAGAAGTTGTGCGGAATATCAGCGGGGTGAAAGAATGAGCTACGCAATAATTTTTCCCGGACAGGGCGCGCAGTCGGTTGGAATGGGACGCGAATTATACGAGGCTTTCCAGTCAGCAAAAAACATTTTCGATGAAGCTGATGACTCATTGTCCGAACACTTGACGAAATTAATCTTTGAAGGCGACGAGTCAGAATTGACACTCACGAGGAACGCTCAGCCCGCTATTATGACAGTGAGCATTGCAGCTTTGAGGGTGTTGACGGGCGAAATGGGCGCAAAGATTTCCCCCGCTTGCATGGCCGGACACAGCTTAGGCGAATACACAGCGTTATGTGCTTCAGGCGTGATTGAGTTCTCCGACGCTGTAAGGCTCGTGCGTAATCGCGGTATCTTCATGCAGGAAGCAGTCCCCGAAAATGTCGGAGGAATGGCGGCACTTATCGGCGGGAGTCGTGATGACGTGGAGAAACTCTGCGAATCTGTTGCCCCGAACGGTGAAGTCAGCCCCGCAAATTTCAACTGCCCCGGACAAGTCGCAATCTCAGGATTGAATGATTACATTGACGCGGCAATCTCAAACGCAAAATCATTCGGCATAAGACGCGCCGTAAAACTCAGCGTTAGCGCACCGTTCCACAGCCAGTACATGAAGCCCGCAGCTGAGAAGCTCAAATCAGAGTTCGCAAAAATTTCATGGCACGAGTCAGCTTATGACATAATCTCAAACGTGAACGCAAAGCCCGTTAGAGACCCCGCAGAAATTCAGCAGAGACTCTACGCTCAGACATTCAGCCCTGTTTTGTGGGAAGATTCGGTGTCATTCATGGCCGGTGATTTGGGGATTGAGTCGTTCTATGAGATTGGTCCGGGTGAAGTTCTCGCCGGACTCGTCAAGAAATGCCGCAAAGGTCTCGACATTCTTTCAGCAGGAACGCCCGAAAAGTTAGAGGCACTTCGCGCAAAATTGGAGGCTTAAATGTTAGCACTAATCACAGGAGCCGCAAAAGGTATCGGACGCGCTATAACCCTTCAGCTTGCGAATGACGGTTTCAACGTTGCAATAAATTACGCTCACAGCGAGGAAGCCGCAAAGAGTCTCAAAGATGAAGTTACAGCACTCGGAGTGAAGGCTGAAATTTTCCGCGCAGATGTCAGCGTTCAGGAGGAAGCCGCTAAAATGTTTGCTGACGTTAAAGCTGCGTTCGGTGAAAATGTTTCCGTCCTCGTCAACAACGCCGGAATTACACGCGACACTCTCTTAATGCGTATGAAGGCTGAAGACTGGCTAGCGGTCATCAACACGAATCTCAACGCCGCGTTTTACTGTTCACAGCTCGCAATTAAGGACATGTCGAAAGCGCGTTACGGCCGTATAATATCAATCTCATCTGTTGTAGGATTAATCGGTAACGCAGGACAGTGCAATTATTCCGCGTCAAAAGCTGGTATAATCGGCCTGACGAAATCTATCGCCCGCGAATATGCCGCAAGAGGAATCACAGCGAATGCAATCGCACCGGGCTTTATAGATACGGGAATGACTGATATACTGAAACCCGAAGTGAAAGACAGCATATTGAAATCAATACCCGCTGGCAGAATCGGAAATCCTGAAGAAGTAGCGCGCGCAGTGTCATTCTTTGCGTCAGACAAGAGCGCATATATCACGGGACAAGTTTTAGCTGTTGACGGCGGCATGACAATGGTTTAGTATCAGACCAAGAAATTTTATCCCTTTAAGGAGGTGAACTTTGACATGACGAAAGATGAAGCAGTAGCAAAACTCAAAGCAATAGTATCAGACCGCCTTGACGTTGAAGCCGATCAGGTAACGCCGGAGAAATCATTTGTCGAGGATCTCGGAGCTGACTCGCTTGACATCGTAGAGTTAATCATGGGAATCGAGGAAGAATTTGACATCGAGATACCTGACGAGGACGCAGAGAAACTCACATCAGTAGGCGAGGCAATGAACTACACGCTCAGCAAACTCGGCGTGGAGGACTAAGCAGTTTCAATCATTGCAGGACATTCACGGGGGGACGGCTGTTTTATCGGTCTGCCCCCTTGTTTTATACATGATATAAGGAGAGTGAATTTATTTGAGCGAAAAGAAACGCAGAGTAGTAGTAACAGGATTAGGCCCTGTAAGCCCGATAGCAATCGGCAAAAAAGATTACTGGCAGGCACTCCATGAAGCCAAGAACGGAATACACAGCATAACGACATTTGATTTGGGGGACTGCCCCGTAACATTCGGAGCTGAAATAAGAGACTTTGACCCCTCAGCTTTCATGCCCGGTAAAGAGGCTAAACGTTCGGACAGGGCTATACATTTTGCGGTTGCGGCTGCGAAATTGGCGGTTGAAGACTCAGGGCTTGACGTTAAGAGCGTTGACCCTTACAGGTTAGGCGTTTATATCGGAACGGGTCAGGGCGGAATCGAGACATCATTCAACAACTTCCGTATTATGCTTGAGAAAGGCTCAAAGAGAGTCAGCCCTTACTTTATCCCCATGATGATAAGCAACATGTCAACCGATTACGTTGCAATCGTACTCGGCGCAAAAGGCCCGAATCTTTGTGTTGTTACGGCTTGTGCCACGTCTCTTCACTCAATGGGAGAAGCCTATCACACAATCGTACGTGATGACGCTGACGTGATTATAGCCGGAGGAACTGAGGCAGCACTGAGAACGATAGCGATTGCGGGGTTCGCCTCAATGAAGGCACTTTCAACCCGAAATGATGACCCCGAACACGCTTCAAGACCTTTCGACCTTAACCGAGACGGATTCGTCATGGGTGAAGGAGCCGGAGTCGTTGTCCTTGAGGAATTAGAGCACGCACTCGCAAGGGGAGCGCACATTTACGCTGAGTTCACCGGATACGGGACTTCTTGCGACGCTGGCCACATCACAGCACCCGATCCCGAAGCTAAAGGCGCGGCCTACGCAACCGAAAAAGCCATCTCAATGTCGGGCTGGGAGAAATCGCAGGTCGATTACATTAACGCTCACGGTACGTCAACGGGTCTCAATGACAAAATGGAAGCCGGAATGATTAACCGTGTTTTCGGGGAAGGCGCAAAGGACATCACAGTTACGTCAACAAAATCAATGATCGGTCATTGTCTCGGTGCTGCGGGCGGACTTGAAGTGATTGCGTCCCTTCAGGCTATCGAAGAGGGATATATTCACCCGACTCTCAACTACGAGACAAAAGACCCTGATTGCGACATCAACATTGCAACAGGTGCGGGCGTAAACAGGAAAGTAGACCGTTTGCTTGTGAACAGTTTCGGTTTCGGCGGCCATAACGGGGTGTTAGCGTTTGAGCGGTTCAGCAGAGTTTAATTTTGACGCGCTGAGGAACAAACAGCGTCTTGACGACCACGAGATAAAATTTCTTGAGGAAGGACTCGGCTATACGTTCGAGGACAAAATGATTCTTGAGGAGTCATTGTGCCATTCGTCATTCGCGAAGGAATACGGCTTGAGTTACAACAACGAGAGACTTGAATTTCTCGGCGATGCTGTTCTGGAATTTATCGTAACACGCACGTTATTCCGAACATACCCTGACGCTAACGAGGGCGAATTGACCCAAATGCGTGCGGGGCTTGTGAAGGCTGACTCTCTCTTCAAGAAGGCTGATTATCTGCGTATACCGTATGTTCTACTTCACGGCCATACAATGAAATCCGGCAATCTCCCGAAATCGGTTGTCGCTAATGCTCTTGAGGCTGTAATCGGTGCTGTGTGCCTTGACGGTGGAATGAGTGCGGCTGAAAGAGTCGTCAAAAAATTATTCCTCAGCGATTCGGAAGAACAGTTTGTAGAACGAGACCCTAAAACGGCGTTGCAGTTATGGCTTCAGGCTAGGGGAATGCCTCTGCCTAAGTATGAGTTGCTGAAAACGGAAGGCCCTTCACACGCTCCGACATTTACGGTAAGGCTTTACATGAATGGATTTGAGCATGTAGAGAAAGGGACGAGCCGTAAAGGTGCTGAAGCGAAAGTAGCGGCATTAATTCTCCAGGATTTGAGGCGTAAATTTGGCGACTAGGTTCACGGCGTTAATACTCGGAATATTATTGCTTACGAACGGGGCGAGCTATGCTGATGACAAACTCAATGTGGCAGTGAGTCATCCGTGGCTTGCCCTTCTTGTTTCGTTCATTGGTGGGCCTGAAGTGAACGTTACGCCGATTAGAATCTGGAACGCTAACGGTGATCTGGTCATGGCCGATAACGTGAAGGGTTCACAGCGTTCACAGCGGGGGAGAATACTGCGTGAGCTCCCGGAGAACACGAAGATTATAGCGTTTGATGAGAATGACGCAGAGGAAGCCGGCATAACGTCAGCAAACAAATTCACCGTGAAATATCTTTACTCCCCGTTCCCAGTAAGCACAAACTCATTGTATGATCCGTCAGTGATTCCGTTTGTGGCCCAGAGGGTATTGACGGCGTTGTCGGAATGGGACTCCCAGAATTACCCGTACTATCAGAGGAGGCTTGCTGAGTTTCAGGTGAGATTGTCGAGTTCGATACTTGTCGGGCAGGTCTTGAAGGATATTA
>JAFSLR010000247.1 GCA_017448375.1 Synergistaceae bacterium
AACAGGTACGCAAGAGAGATTCTATGCCTGAAGGACTGAAAAATTTACGCGATACACTCTACGAGAAAATATCACCGGGCGTTCAGAGTTTTGACCCCACAGCATGGAGCAGGGCGCAGGACATATCAAATAACGCAATGGGACAAATGAACGGCCTTATAAACCAGATACCTAACAGCCTTAACCAGAGCAATAAATTTCTCACTGGATTATCAGACACACTAACAACGGGAAATATTCCGACTGGGATAACAGACAAGCTCAACGCAGGGGTTAATAAGTCTCATGAATTAAGACTTTGTGTTCATATCCTAAGTCGTAATATTTGCTGTATCCCGTCAATGTCTTCTCAAATTCTGCTGCTCTAACGCTGCGTTTTGCTGATCGGCTGTAGTAATCCCGGATTCCTGCCTGAATACTGATAGGACAGTTTGCAAGGTTGAGAAGGCTGACTCCGTTTGGGTGTCCTGATGACATATTGCCAGCAGCAAATCTGTCAGCCATTCTCGGCAAGATCTGATATACTCCGTCTCCGCCCGCTGAAAATCCCAGAAGATAGACTCTGTTAGGGTCTGCATCATGGGTGTATATCATGTTCTGAAGCAATATGTCGTAAAGGGGATAAGATTTTTCCTGAAAGTGCAAGTCCCACGTGTCTGTTATTCCCCTGCAGCTATATATATTCCGTTTTTCACGATGCATTTGTAGTACGAGAACATCTGCTGCCATTGAGAGTCATTGTTAGCTGATGAAGTCCCGCCGCCTCCGTGAAGCGTTATGTACAGGGGATATCTGCCGTTCTTATCGGGCTTGCCTTTGCGCTCCATCATGAAACTCATTGTCATGTTGTCATAATTTAGCATGTAACTACCGTCTTTGTTCCTGTGAATTTCTGACTCGTATTCCGCCCGTAAATCATCATCAAAGTAATCCGCAACAACTCCATCAAGCATACTCATTAAATTTGATTTTGCGGGTGCAGATGAGGCTGTAAATATCAATGAAACAAGCACCGTAATAATTAATGCTGAACGTTTCATGAGCGATTCTCCATCCTGTTTCAATTTTGCTTATTATTATTCAATATTATCTTTAGCAATAAAGACAGGTAAGTTAATGTTCACGCAGAATTTTTTACGTTTATGCAGATTGACCCGCGTTGCAATGAAGAACTATGTCCACAGAGAATGTATTTTTCTTAGTCGTGATATTCATTGAGCCGTTATAACGCTTCACAGTGTTCAAGACTGACACAAGACCGATTCCATGTCCCTCACGGTCAGAACAAGGCAGGCCGTTTCTACCGAATTTCATTTTTCCGCTGAACGGGTTATCTATAGATATTCCTATTATTGTGTCGGAAAGAAGGGAAGAAATTACATTCACATAACGCTGTTCCTTCGGGAGAGTGTTTACTGCTCTAAGCGCATTTTCCAGCAGATTGCCAAGTATCACGCAATATTCTGCTTCCTTCAACGGGAGATTATGAGGCAAATTCAAGTTCCAATCTATCTTAGTTTCATGACTTTCCGCAAACGCTGTGTAGTATGAGGCTACCGCGTCTACAGCTATGTTATCGCAATATCCTGCGTAGCTTTTATCCCATCCATCGTTGATTTGTGCAAGATAGTTCTGAAGCTCCGTCAAATTCCCTGAACCTGACAGCTGACTTATCACAAGTATGTGCTGGCGGAAATCATGCCGTAATTCGCGCGTCTTGTCCATGTAACTGCGCAATTCCTCGTAACGTTTGCTTTCCATGGTTAAGAGCGTATTCTCCTCCTGAAGTTTTGCGCCCTCCGTAATTTTCATCGCTGTCCACCAGAATACATGATACAGAAGCAATATCATCATCAGTATCAGCCATAAGAATATCAGAGCGGTAGGACGTAATCTACCTACCATCGCTAAATCAGGGTGAATCGGTATTGACCACCACATTAACACTGTCATGAAAAGCGGAACTAGGAACAGGAAATCCCACACAGAGCCGATATATTCCTGCTTCATCAGCATTGGCAGTTTCACATACAGCGTCTTGAAAAATATTGCTCCTATCACCAACGCAAGCGAGATATATACTATGCTCGATTCCAGCGTAAAAAGTCCGGTCGTGTACCAGATTGCATTTTCTTTCTCAATGGGAGCCATCAGAAATACAGTATAAAGCGGGCAGAACGTACACAGCATCAACGAATTGAAGAAGCAGAAGAATTTTCTTCCTGGACTTGTATTCACCAGCATTATATACAGTATGAAGAACAGCACAGCATAAGGGACTACGATAAATACACTACTCAACATGAATTTCGCTCTGATAAACGCTCCGAGCAAAACTAAACATACTAGCAATATCCCTTCAGTTATGTTCGCTGTTGATGACTTAAAACGCAGATCATCAAGAACTGGCAGGATTGCGAAAATTACCGCTGGAATTATCATTGAAAACTCAAGTAAATATCTTAATGTCAAACTTTCACTCATGCTTTATATGCCCCCTCATTGCCGCTATCAGATATTGAGAAAATGCCGCTGTTATTTTTGACTGTCCCATTACTCGAATCGGATAACGTTCTCCGTTTTTCATTATGAAGACTCCATATTCCTGCGCTGAAATCTGGGACATGTTCACTATTATTCCCCGATTACATAACAGGAATCGCGAATCTTCGGCAAAAAGTTTTTCTGCCTGCCTGAATGTCATTGTGCTTGATATAGATTTACCATCTGTTAATCTTATCTCGACAGTGTGATTATTTGAGACTACCGAGCTAATTAAACGCAATGGGATTGTATATTCAGTGTGGGCTGCTTTTATTGTTATTGCAGGATCATTTGCCGTAAGTACTCGCAATGCTTCATTGAGTACTTTATCGACATCCTTTTTGCTGTAGGGCTTCAGGACGTAATCAAACGGGTGAACGGGAAAAGCGTCAAAGGCATATTCGCGTGAAGTCGTCGTGAACACTATCAACAATTCGGTGTCATAATCCCTGAGAATTTTTGCGGTCTCGACACCGTTAATTTCTTTCATGATTATGTCCATGAATACTATCTGAAACATTTTAGGCTCAAAAATTTTCAGCATTTCTTCTCCGCTCGTGAATGTCGTTATCCAGGCGAGTTTATGCTCACTTGCCGCGAACCAGCTCTCTACAAAACTCTTGAGCCGGAAAACGTCTGACAATGTATCATCTACTACTGCTATATTCAGTTCCAA
>JAFSLR010000248.1 GCA_017448375.1 Synergistaceae bacterium
AAAAACTACGCAGAGAAAATTTTTATGAGGCAGAGTAAATGAACGTTATTATTTTATATCAACATCTTGTGCGTGAGTGGGACGCTTCGCAGAGACTCAGGGCTTTGTATGAGGAAGCAGGAGACAACGCTATAGTGTGTTCGATTGACTTTGAGCGTGTAAAGGCATACAAATATGCGAAGAAGAATATTCCTGATGTTATTCTTGTTCCGTTTTTTGTTGATCATGAGCATGAAGAGTGGCTTTCAGCATTTATTGACCTTAACAGGGACGTAAAAATAATCAATCTGCATCAAGAACAAATAGGGAGCAAGTTTTCAGTAGGTTTAATGCTGCCGAGAACTCCTTTTACGAAAAACGGTTCATTCCATTTTGCATGGGGAGAGTATTTTAAGGCTCTTTTGCTCTCATGCGGAGTGAAGGAAGAGAATATCATCATCACCGGCAATTCAAGAAACGATTTCAGGAACATCACACATACAGACAAAAAAGAATTGGCTTCACATTATGGTCTGTCGCCGTCAAAGAAATGGATTCTTTTTGCAGAAAATCGTGGCTGGTATCTTGGCCGTAACAAAGAATATACAAAAAGGACTTTAGCACCTAGGGGAATGACAGATGAACATTTTTACCGTGCTGTACGTGAGGAGAAAGAAAATCTTGATGCATTTGCAGATCAGATGCGCCTGCTGACGGAAGAGTTCGGAAGGGAGTACGAGTTTATTTACCGCCCGCACCCCGGTACAGTCCTTCACTATGAGCTGCCGAAATGGGTTCATATTATCGCAGATCGTCCAATTTATGACTGGATAGCGTGCTGTGATCTTTTCCTCACATGCGAGAGTACCTCAATTTTCGAGGCCGAAATGATGGGCAAGCCCTGCGCATTTGTTCCAAGTATCAATATTCCAGATGATGACAACAAGATGGCCGGAGTCTGGGATTATCCCCGGCTTGACAGAATAACGGAAATAACCGACAGCCTTATAGAGCGGATAAGAAGCGAGAACGAGTCGAGAGGCACTATTTATACGCGCTATCTTGGTGAAGTTGACGGCAACGCTGCATCAAGGATAGTTGCAGCAAGCAGGGCAGTACGTGATATAGCTGTTGATGAGGCTGACAAAGTTTACTCACATGCAACACCTAAGCAACTTCTAAGACAGTTCCTCTACGAGAAAGCTACGTGGGTTACGACAAAGACAGGGCTTCTTGACAGGCTAAAATTTCCGAGTTCGGCTTATGCTGAGAAAAGAGATATTCCTTATTCCCCAGAAAATGCGTGGATAAGTAGAATTACGTACAACGGGGGGGGGGGTCAATTAAGATTTAGGCTCAAGCCCAGAGTATATATTTCCCGGCAATACTTTGAAACATCAGCTTCTTCTTTGGCTGCGTAACATTGGGGAGGAAGCTGATGAAAGAATTATATATTTGCGATACTCCTTACCAGATTATGAACGTTTTGAATATGGTATATCATAAGCAGGATGACGCAGAAAGAGTATTATTTGTTGAAAACAACTTTAGGACGGCAGAACATCTTGTGAAAAAAATAGAAGAAACTCAAATGTTCAGTAGCGTTTGTCTTTTACGAAAGAATAAGAATAGGCTTATATCACGCGGAATTATACGTTACAGCAGAGCTATGTTTGATTTTCTTACACCTAAGCTGTTCATGAAAGCTAGACTAAAAGATTACCCATATGTAGCAGAAGAATTGCTCGCAAAGAAATTCGATACAGTCTATATAGGTTGTTTTACTCCTACTACTGCGTCAATGATAAAGCTGAATCCAAATGCTGAAACCGTGCTTTATGATGATGGAACAGGAAGCTACTTCGGTAATCTAATAACGAGAAGCGGAGGACTTCTGAATCTCATTTTCTGCAGAGTCTTCCATGTCGGGGCGTATGCGTGTAAACCATCTAAACTTCTTGTGAATAACGTCAGCATGTGCAAGAATACGACAGTTCCAAAAGACAGAATTTTTCCGCTCCCAAAACTGGATAATGATTTTATTGATTTTTGCAAAAATATTTTCGATGTTGACAGGAAAAAAAGAAATTCTGTGTTCTGGTTTTCACAGCCTATTATTGCTGTGTCTGGAGCAGAGGAAGCAAGAGAAGATATGCGGTCTTGTCTCCTTCCTTACAGGGACAAAATAACAGTGAGAATACACCCACGCGACCTTGATGGTGAGTTTTACCGGGATTTCACGTTGGATTACGGCCGCGATATGTGGGAGCTTTCAGTATTGAATGAAAGGGAGAATGAAGACAGCCTAATTCTTATAGCAGGTTATTCAACCGCACAGATAACACCGAAACTTTTGTTCGATATGGAACCTGTACTCATATTCACTCATCACTTCAACAGAAAAGAAAAGGAAGAACAGCGCAAAGATATAGACCAAAGAATCGAAGACCTTCGGAAAAGTTACAGGAATCCCGAAAAGATATATAATCCCAAAACAGCCGAAGAATTATCGGTTATTCTGCAAAAATTAATCTTATAGGAGGCCACAAAACTTATGTCCTGTCTTTGCATTATCACCGCACGCGGAGGAAGCAAAAGAATCCCCCGAAAGAACATCAAAGACTTTCTCGGAAAACCTATCATCGCTTACTCAATCTCAGCAGCTCTTGAGGCCGGAATATTCGATGAAGTTATGGTTTCAACTGACGACCCCGAAATCGCAGACGTTTCCCGGAAATTCGGCGCAAAAATCCCCTTTATGCGCTCGGAATTTGCCTCAAGCGATTACGCCTCAACACGCGATGTTCTTCTCGAAGTCCTCAGAGAATACGATAAACTCGGCAGAACATTCGACTTCTTCTCCTGCATTTACCCCACAGCACCTTTCGTTACTCCCGAAAAGCTCAGGAATGCGTTCTCACTCCTCAAAGACAGCAGCGCAGACGAAATTACCCCCGTAATACAGTTCAGCTATCCTCCTCAGCGCGCTTTCGTCATCAAGGACGGCGGATTACTCTACCAGTACCCCGAATACGAATCCTCACGAAGCCAGGACTTAGAGCCAATCTATCATGACTGCGGGCAGTTCTACTTCTACAGGACGGACATTTATCGCGGACTCTCAAAAGGAACTGGAAAACGTCTTCCATTAATCATGCCGGAAGAAGAAACTCAAGACATCGACAACTTTTCAGACTGGGCAATCGCCGAAATAAAATACCGCAGATTCATTCTCAAAGAGTAACAAAAAATTTTGCAGTTGCCTTATACTTTGGCTTAGGCTAAACTTTTATACTTAATACAATATTTTTACGGAGAGGCTTTTATGCTTAACAACAAAACTATTCTCATTACCGGCGGAACTGGATCATTCGGACATCATTTCGTTGATTATGTTCTTTCACACTATCAGCCCAAGAAAATAATCATATATTCCCGCGACGAGTTCAAGCAGTTCAACATGCAGAATGCCTACAAGGAATACGGGAAAATTCTCCGCTTCTTCATCGGCGATGTCAGGGACAAAGACAGACTCTCACGCGCACTTCAGGGAGTCGATTACGTCATTCACGCGGCTGCGCTCAAACAGGTCCCGGCCTGCGAGTACAACCCAATCGAAGCCATTAAAACCAACATTAACGGCGCGTGCAACGTCATAGATGCCTGTCTCGACAAAGGTGTTAAGAAGGTAATAGCACTCAGCACCGACAAATCAGTGAGTCCCATTAACCTTTACGGCTCAACTAAAATGGTTAGCGACAAACTTTTCGCAGCCTCTAACGCTTACTCAGGCACAAGCGGTACAAGATTCGCTGTCGTCCGTTACGGGAATGTCGCGGGTAGCAGAGGCTCAGTCATTCCATTCTTCCAGAATATCATCGATAACGGCGGGAAATCACTTCCCATTACCGACTACAATATGACGCGCTTCTGGATAAGCCTTGAAGAGGGCGTTAAACTCGTCATTAAGGCACTTGAAGAGGCCCACGGCGGGGAAACTTTCATATCACGCATTCCTTCTTTCAGGATTACGGATCTCGCTCAGGCCATGTTACCCGGCTGTGATATGCCCGAAGTCGGAATCAGGGAAGGCGAAAAGCTCCACGAAGTCATGATACCCGCTGAAGATTCCGCAAGAACATACGAGTACGAAAAGCACTACATCATTTACCCCAATTATACGTGGTGGGAGTCAGCGTCAGTAATTCCAGGCGGAAAACTCGTAGAGCCCGGATTCATTTACAGCTCAGGGACAAACAAAGAATGGCTCACAGTTGAGGACATCAAAGCCAAATTGAAGACAGACATTGAAAGGCACGATTAATTATGGAGAAATTAGCGGTTGAAGGCGGGACTCCCGTTCGTAACAAGAAAATATTTTACGGCCGTCAGTGGATTGATGAGTCGGACATTGAAGCAGTTGCGGAGACTCTGAGGTCTGATTTCATCACTTGCGGGCCTAAAGTTGACGGGTTCGAGAAATGCCTCACTGATTACACAGGGGCAAAATACGCTGCGGCTGTCAGCAACGGTACGGCGGCTCTTCACTGCGCTTGCATTGCTGCGGGAATCGGCGCGGGCGATGAGGTCATAACGACTCCCTTAACGTTTGCAGCTTCAGCTAACTGTGCGCTTTATTGCGGGGGACGGCCTGTTTTCGCTGACGTAAACCCCGAAACCTACAACATTAACCCCGAAAGCATACGGGCGAATATCACCGAACGTACAAAGGCTGTTGTAGCGGTTGATTTTACGGGGCAGGCTGTCGAGAATGACGAGATACGGAAAATTTGCTCCGATACCGGTCTGATATTCATTGAGGACGCAGCTCACGCAATCGCCACGAAATATAACGGGAAACAAGTTGGCAGTCTCGCTGATATGACGTGCTTCTCGTTTCACCCAGTGAAAACAGTAACAGGCGGTGAAGGCGGAGCAATAGCAACAAATAGTGAGGACTTCTACAGGAAATTGATTCTTGCGCGCTCTCACGGAATCACACACGATGAGTCAATGATGGAAGGCGCACCCCATGAAGGCCCTTGGTACTATGAGCAAGTCAGCTTAGGATACAATTACAGGCTTACGGATTTTCAGTCAGCACTCCTAATCAGCCAGATGAAGAAACTCGACGAATTTTCAGCAAGACGGAAAGAAATCGTAAGACGCTACAATGAAGCCTTCAGCAAGATTCCAGAAATAATAGTGCAGAAAGAAATTCCCCAGTCCGACACTTGCAGACACCTTTACATAATCCGTCTCAATCTTGACATTCTGAGATGTACGCGCCGTGAATTTTTTGACGCGATGTCAGCCGAAAATGTACAGTGCCAGATTCATTACGTCCCTGTCTACTGGTTCCCGTACTATCAGCACTTAGGCTACAAAATGGGATTATGCCCTAACGCTGAGGAAATCTACAAGGGAATAATGAGCATTCCACTTTACCCGAAAATGACGGATGATGATGTTGATGATGTGATTCACGCGGTAAAGA
>JAFSLR010000249.1 GCA_017448375.1 Synergistaceae bacterium
AATCGGAGCTTGCAGTTCAGGCGTATTTGGTGAAGGATAACACGATAGATGTTGAGGCAGTAGCCCGAAAGATTCAGGGACTCGAATACGTCTACAGCGTAAAGACATATTCCCCTTCAGACTCTCTTGCGAAACTTCAGCGTAAAATGGGCTCTCAGTCTCACGCACTCGAAATGTTAGGCGATAATCCAATCCCTTGGAACTTTGAGATTCACGTGAACAGCGCACAGGATGTTGAACCGTTAGTGCAGGCGTTAAAGGATATGCCCGAAGTTGATGATGTTGTTTACGCCGGACTTGTCGTGAAGAGAATATCAGCGTTATCACGTGTATCATCAAGAATCGCCCTAATAATGTTCATACTTGCGGTAATAATTACGGCTCTTGTCGTCTACAATACGATTCACATTTCGCTTTACTCAAGGCGCGAGGAAATCGGGATAATGTATCTTGTAGGGGCGACACGTGCATATATAGCGACACCGTTTGTGCTTGAGGGTACATTGCTGGCGTTTTTCGGGGCAGTTATAGCCGGAGCCGGGATAATCGCAATGTATTTTCCCGGAATTGAATTGATACGCGATAATCTTCCGCTTCTTACGAACATTCTCATAACTGACCGTGCATTGATATGGCGTTTCTGCGGATTATTGGCGGGTTTCGGGGCGACTCTGGGATGGGTATGCAGTTATCTTGTTGTTGCGAGATTCATTAACTCTATAACGAGGCCCGAATGAGAAGGAAATTTTCAGCACTCATTATCATTCTCATACTCATAATGACTCCGGCAGCAGCAAAGAAATCCAAAGCCCCAAGAGGAAACATCGACTCCCAAATTGCCGCCGAAGAAAGGAAACGCGCTGACCTTGCAAAACAGGCTCAGGCATACCGCGATCAGGTAAGGAGAATGGGAAGACAGGTCGAAGGACTGCTGACGAAAGTAAACACCTTACAGCAGGACGAAAGCATAGCGGAACAGGAATTGACGGTATTAGAACTTCAGAGCGAAAAGATTCAGGAGAATATAGAAGTTCTTGACGAGTTCATGAAGGGCGAACAAGTGAAGATTGACGAGCTTTCACAGAAGATGAGCGAACGACTCGTTGACATGTACAAATACGGCGAAACAGGAAGAATGCGGACACTTTTTGCGTCCCGTTCAGTTTTCGAGGCTGTGGAAGACGCTTATCTGTTGAAACTCCTTAACGAACGAGACGAGGATATACTCTCAGAGCTTCACGAGAAAGTTCAGAATATGGATTTGTCCCGCCGTACAATGGACGATCATCAAACGCGCCTCAAAGAAAAAAGTCAGGCCGTCCAAGAACAACGCGAGAAATATAACCAGACAATCAAAGACACAAACAGATTCATAACATCATTGCAGAGGCAGAAAGCATTAGCCGAAAGAGCCGCAAAAGAAGCCGAAGAAGCCCAGAGGGAAGCAGGAGCAATGATAGCCCGTCTTCAGAGGCAGCGGGCAAGGGCTTTCATTCCCGCAACAGGAAAAGGCTCAAAGTTCGACTGGCCCGTACGCGGTGCAATGGCGAGTCCGTTCGGCAATCGTATTCACCCGATATTGAAGCGGAAAATCCTTCACGCCGGAATCGACATCGCCGCCCCTAACGGTACAGCAGTAAAGACTGCCGCCCCCGGTGAAGTCATCTATAACGGCTGGCTGAGGGGTTACGGTCGAGTCGTTGTTGTGGATCACGGGCACGGTTTCTCGACGCTCTACGCTCATTTGTCCGCAAGCCTCGTAAAGGAAGGGCAGGTCGTAAGAGACGGAGCAGTTATTGCGCGTGTAGGGAAGACGGGAAATGTTACGGGCTATCACCTTCACTTTGAGGTCAGGAAGTACGGAACACCCGTTAATCCGATAAATTATCTGAAGCGTTAAGGAGGATTGAATGTTGAGGAAAATTTTTGCGTTACTGTTGCTTATCACTCTGGCAATTTCTACACTCAACGCCGCTAATATCGACAGGCAGATTAAGACCCAGCAGAAGAGCCAGAATGACATGAAGAAGAAGATTGAGCAATACAACAAGATAGCCAAGCAGAAATCGAAAGAGTCAAAATCCCTTTTGAGCCAGCTTTCACGCCTCAGAAAAGACGCTAACGAGTCCGAGTCCCGAATGAATGACCTTGAGCGCGAAAACTCAAAACTTCAAGCGTCTGTTACGGAGCTGAACAAAAATATTGCCCGTGTCAGCGAGTCGATGAATCACATACTGGCCATGCTCAGAGGGAGACTCACCGACATATACAAGCATTCGCCGGACGAAAACAGCATACACGCTATCTTCAATGCCGGAGGCCCTCATGAGGCAGTCAACACGGCTTACATGCTGAATATTTTTGCGCGGAATGATATTGCGATGTTCAGGGAGCTTGCCGAACGCGAAAAGGAGCTTGACGAGTCGAAAAGGAAACTTGAGGCCGACAAATCACAAATCATAAGGCAGACTGACGAATTACGCAGGAAACGTGAAGAGTTTGACAGCGCGGTCAAGAAAACAGATACCCTTCTCAAGAACGTACAGAATGAACAGAGAAAAGCTGAGGCCGCCGCAAAAGAATTGGAGAACGCTCAAAGGGCTGTCGGCAAAAAAATCACAAACCTTATGAGCCAGAAAAAGAAACGAAATTCAACGGTGAAAATTACTCCGTCAAAATCCAGCGGCAAAAACTCAAATGTCGGAGGCTCAAAAGCTACAGTCCCCGTAAACACTAACAGCTCAACTCCTGCCGGGGGCGTGAAGTCTCTTTCATGGCCGGTAAACGGCAGAGTAACAATGCAATACGGCTCGCGTATTCACCCGACATTCAAGACAAAAATATTCAACTCAGGAATCGACATCGCAGCAGCATCCGGGACTCCCATAAAGGCAGCTGGCCCGGGTGAAGTGTTATATCAGGGCTGGTTGAGGGGACTCGGTCAGGTTGTGATTATAGATCACGGCGGGGACTTGACGACGGTATACGCGCATTTGAGTGCGACTTCAGTGCGTGAAGGCTCAAACGTCAAAGCAGGTACGGTAATCGGTCGCGCTGGCAACACGGGAACAGATGCGGAATACGGATTGCATTTAGAGGTGTGGAAGATCGGTTCAGCAGTAAATCCCATGAACTTTTTGCGTAAATAAAAATTTGATGATTGCTGTATCATTCTTGCATTTACGGTTCTTGCACTGACAGGGTTTCTTTACGGGTATAAGGCGCAATCCGCAGACTTTTCAGAAGCAG
>JAFSLR010000250.1 GCA_017448375.1 Synergistaceae bacterium
GTTCAGATGCAGGAAACGTGGCAGAAGAAAGACATATCGAGTCTCAGACCGTATATGACGGATAAATTCTTCTCGCAGATGGACGGTCAGCTTGAGCAGTTCAGGAAGCTGGGAAGGACGGATTACACCGAGCGTATTGCGGTGCTTAACACGGGCTTAATCGGCTGGAGGCAGTCGGCGGGAATGGACTATATCACGGTGAGCCTAAATTCGCGGATTGTGTCATATGTTCTTGATGACAGGACAGGGGAATTGATTTCGGGCGACAGGAAGCGTGAAAAGTTCATGGAGTACGAGATTGAGTTGTGCCGAAAGTCCGGGACGATAACGAGTCCTGAGTCTGACGGCGTGAAGTCGGCGACATGTCCTCATTGCGGTGCGCCGTTGAAGCTCAATGCGTCCGCAAAGTGCGAGTATTGCGGGAGCGTGATTACTGCGGTAAATTCTGAGTGGGCGATCTGCGGTATGAGGGGAATATCACAGAGAACCGTTTAGAGAAGGATAAAATCAAAAACCGGGTTGTAATAAAAAAGGCCCGGTTTTTATGTAACGTTATATTATAGCAGAAATTACTCCGCCCCCGACAACATATTCACCGTCATATATCACCGCAGACTGACCCAACGCAGGACACTTCACTCCCCCGTCAAACTCTATCACTAACTCGTCATCACCCGACTGATTCACCGTGCAGGGAATCTCCTTCTGCCTGTAACGTACTTTCACACGCGCCCGAAAGTTATCCGGCAATCTCTCACACGCAATGAGATTCACATTCCGCGCAATCACGCCACGCGCACAGAGTCCCGCGTCATTCTCAGGAAGAAGCGTTATCGTATTCGTTTCGGGGTCAATCCGTGAGACGTAGAGCCGCGATTTTCCCGCAACACCAAGCCCCCGACGCTGACCAGCCGTGTAATGTATTATCCCCTTGTGAGTTCCGAGAACGTTCCCGCAAGCGTCAACGAATTTCCCCGCCGGATAACTTTTCCCCGTGAACGAGGCGATGAATCCCCCGTAATCACCGTCAGGCACAAAGCATATATCCTGTGAGTCGCTCCTCTTTGCGTTCACGAATCCGAGAGTCCCCGCAAGATTCCTCACATCAGACTTCAGCATTCCCCCCAAAGGAAAGTCAACACACCGTAACACTTCCTGAGTCAGCATGTAGAGCACGTAACTTTGATCCCTCGACAAGTCTACAGCCTTCCTCAGAAGGTAACGCCCAGAATTATCTCGCTCAATCCTCGCATAATGCCCCGTTGCGATTCTCTCATGGCCGGATTTCTCCGCGTGCCTCAGAAATTCCCCGAACTTTATCGACCTGTTGCACTCAATACAGGGATTCGGAGTCCCCCCAGACTCGTAAACATCAACAAATTTCTTTATCACTTTATCCCGAAACATTAACCGCAAGTCAATAACTTCATGGCCGATATTGAGACTCTCGCACACGGATTTTGCATCACGGATATTATTCCCGCCGTCATCAGCAAGAATCATAGTAGCCCCCATGCATGTCCCGTAGTTTTCGCGGCACAAAAAAGCGGAGACGCTGCTGTCAACGCCACCGCTCATCGCTACAAGTATGCTCATGAAATTATTACTTCACCATTGCTCCGAGTTTCTGCAAACGCTTTATCGCCTCGCCGAGTATGTCCTCTGTCCGCGCGAAATGGAAGCGTATCAGGTTGTTTATCGGCTCACGGAAGAAGCTCGATCCCGGAACCGCCGCAACTCCGATATTCTTTATCACCCATTCGCAGAACTCCAAATCACCCCAGCCCTTGAACTGCGGAAGCTCAAGAAACTTCGATATGTCGACCATCACGAAATACGAGCCCTGCGGAACATTATGCGTCAGTCCGGCCTCGTCAAGACCCTCAAGGAACATATTACGCAGTTTCGTGTACTTCGCCTTCAATCCGTCATAATACTCCGGCGGTAGCTCAAGCGCATGAACAGCAGCCTCCTGCAACGGCGCAGCAGCTCCTACCGTCAGGAAGTCGTGAACCTTCCTTGCTCCGTCAACAACATCTGCCGGCCCGATGAGATACCCCAAACGCCAGCCCGTTATTGAGTACGTTTTTGAGAGTGAGTTGCATGTTATTACGTGGTCGAAAAGCCCCGGCAAACCTGAAGCGTATACGTGCTTGTAAGGGTCAAAGACTATATGCTCGTAAACTTCATCGGTGATTATGAATGCGTCATACTTCAACGCAAGCGCGCCGATTTCGGTTAATTCTTTCTCGGTGAAAACTTTTCCGCAGGGGTTGGAAGGGTTGCAGATTACGATTGCTTTCGCTCCGTCCTTGAAGCCCTGCTCTATAAGGTTAATGTCATAGTCGTATGTCGGCGGCACTAACGGAATGTATATCGGAGACGCTCCAGAAAGTATAGAGTCAGCTCCGTAATTCTCGTAGAACGGAGAGAACACCATAACTTTATCGCCGGGGTTGCATATCGTCATCATTGCTGCCATCATTGCCTCTGTTGAACCGCACGTTATCACTATCTCGGTTTCGGGGTCAATATCACGTCCGATTGCCTTGCTTTGTTTGGCGCAAATTGCATCGCGGAAATTCTTTGCCCCGAATGTTATTGCGTACTGGTGCGGGCCTGTGTGGGCGGCTTTTGCTAGGAAGTCCATTATCTCCATAGGCGGATCCCAGTTCGGGAAACCCTGAGAGAGGTTGATTGCTCCGTGCTTGTTGCAGATTCTTGTCATTCGGCGGATTACGGAGTCGGTGAATGTTCCTACCCTGTCGCTTAATTTGGGTGTTTGGTGCTTCATTGAATATTGTGCGCGTATCCCCTTGCTTTAGCTATGGAGATGAACGCAACCTCCTTTTTTGTAATATCACCCGAAGGCGGCGGGCTTTATATCTGCTAACATGAAACAGACCTCCGCCCGCTAGAGTAATAATCCTTCGCCAAAGTTATCCTGCGGTTTTTTATGTTTGCAGCACTGCTCCTACCCCTCAGAACTGTTTAACCACAAACCGTAGAGCTACAGATTAGGATTTACGTCCGTAGGTACCTATATATTCGCGGGTAACGTAGTCAACTAAGACTTAGGCTAATCAGCAAGAATTTTTTTCAAGTTCCCGGCTTTAGCCGTGGGGTTACTGATATCCTTTCATTGTTGTATCTTGGCACAAAATTTTACGTTTGGTTTTGAGAATTTGCAATATTCTTATGATAACCAAATTTCCGCACTCATAGAATATAATAATCCCATTATGCATAACTCAATTACTCTCAGCGAAAATACAAGGCTTCTCCTTAACGGCAAAAGAACTTTCTCGGCTGTCAAAAACGCCCTGAAACGTGCCGAATCTTTCATCAACCTTGAATATTTTTCCTTTCATGATGATGATACAGGACGCACAATCGCCCGGATATTATCGCAGAAAGCCTCTCACGGCGTTAAAGTCAGAATGCTCACTGACGCTGCCGGAAGCTGGAGATTAAGCCGTAAGTTTATCCGAAGCCTTAAAGAGTCTGGGATTGAGTTCAGGAGGTTTACGCCTTTCACGTTTCACAGGGATCACAGGAAGATTATTACGGTTGACGGGGTTACGGGTTTTCTTGGGGGGTTCAACATCGGTGATGTTTACCTGCGTCAATGGCGGGATACTCACATCATGATTAACGGGGAAGCCGTGAATATTCTTGACGGGATTTTTGCGGGAATGTGGGAGAAGTCCGGCGGTCATTGCGCTTACTGTCAGCCGAAAACAGAGAATATCACCTCAGAAAACGGAGTCCCATTGAGAATCATTGCGGGCGGAACGGGAAAAGATTTCAGGGCTGTAGCTGATGAGTATATACGGGTGATTTCGTCATCATCAAAAAGAGTCTGGATTACAACGCCTTATTTTGCGCCTGACAGGAAATTTCTTGACGCACTCTATAACGCTTCGGCAAGGGGAGTCGATGTCCGTATCATAATCCCGTCATGGTCGAATCACGTCATAGTTTCGTGGGCTTCACAGTCGTATATTGACGGGTTAATCGCAAACGGAGTCAGGGTCTTCACGTATGAAGGGGGATTCATTCACGCAAAAACTATGATTGCTGACTCACATGTCGCTTCAGTTGGGACGGCTAATCTTGACGCTTTAAGTTTCGGGATAAATTACGAGGTTCAAGCGTTCGTATATTCAACAAGGCTTGTGAGAGAACTTGAAGGGGTATTCAATGAGGATTTGAGACAATGCACGGAGGAAACAAAATCTTCCCGCGAAAAACGAAAACGCCCGGCCATGATGAGACTCAAAGAATTAGCCGGACGATTATTATCCCCGATATTATGACCGCTTAATCTTCAGGAAGTCATACACCCATGCTTCTATTACTTCCCAGAATAGCCAGAGTATTACCGATAGTACCATCATCACTCCGAAAAGTACCTCAACCCACACCGTTAAGCCGTCAGCAAATCCCGCACCAGTCAGCGACAATACCGCCATTCCCGGAGCACGTCCCAATAAGCACACTAACGACAACGGCAGCAGCTTTAACTTTGTGAGTCCAGCGAGAAAGCATACAGCATCGTCCGGCAATGCAGGCAGCAGAAATATCATGAAGAACGTCATGTAACCGCCGTCCGAAATCACCGAGTCAAAACGCTGAATTATTGACTCCGGCACAACCTTACGCACTAACGATATACCGAGTAACCTTGCGAGTACCATTGCGATTAGACTCCCGATTAAGAGTCCCAATGTCGTCAGCCCCCAGCCCTTCCAGAAACCGAATATAAATCCCCCAGCGAATGCCGCCGCCTGTCCGGGTATCGGTGCAATCACAACCTGCAAGACCTGAATCGCAATGAAGAGCCATTCTGAACCCTCGCCGAGTTTCCGAAGCTCTGAAGGGTTGTCGACATAGTACGAAATTTCCGAAATCCATTCTTCAGGGATTAAGTATCGGAATGCCCATATGAGTCCCCCGATTATCAGAGTGATAACAAATGCGGGAATCAATATCATTATGAGTGATGAAAATTTGCGCTTGAGAAGGTTTATTAAATCTTGTTTCGTCATCGTCATAAAAAAACGAGCACCAGCAAAATTTTTTTCACTGATGCCCGATATTCTTCATGTTGTTTCGGGTTACTTATTTCCAGCCCATTGCGGCAAGGCTTACCCATTCGCCGTCCTTGAAGAAACGCGCTCCAACAAGGTTCATTCCGTTGGTGTCCTTGATGACGTTGACTTTGATCTTCTTGTCCTCTGTGCGGTAATCCATCTCTATCTCCATTGAGTGCTTCTGAATCCACCCTGAGTAGAATATTCCGACTTTCGCCCTGATTACACCGTCGCCCTTGTAGAAAGGCTCTTCAACAAAATTCGCTTCGGCCTCTTCAACTTTCACTGTAGGGTGGAAATCGGGAAGTACTCTCTCTTTTGCGAATTTCAGGAAATCAAATCCGCCGTCCGCTTTCGTTTCGTCTGCCGCAAATGCTGTACCCGCCATGACAAGCGCGAGAACCATAACAAGCAATACACTGATTATCTTTTTCATTGCAATGTTACCTCCTGGATAAATTTTATGTGTGCATTTTACCAGTATCACAGGAAAAATCAAACCTTCAACGCCTCACGCAAACCAAAAGCAAGTTGCCTTCCCTCAGAGAAATTAAAGCGTCATTCCCTTTAAGGGTCTCGTTGCTTATACCGTACTGATATTCAGGGGTAATCTCTCCGTCTTCAAGTGGGTATTTCGCTCCCGTTATCGTGATTCCTGACGCAACACCCGTAATGTTCAGCAGTGAAAAGCAACGCCACTCGTCAGCAACCCTCACAGTTTCACCCGCCGTAATAATTCTCATCTCCGAATAATCATCCGCAATCATGGCCGATATTCCTTTTTTGGCGAGCATCAAGAGAGCGTAAATGTTCCCCAAAGTCATATCTTCACGCCCACCAGTTACACCGATCATCAAAACTTCAGGAAATCCCCGCCGTATTGACTCCTTCACCGCAAAAATAGTGTCAGTGTCATCTTTCATCACTGGGAGCGTTATTACGTTATCGCTGTCATCGGGCTTAGGGTGAGAGTCGAAATCCCCTATGATTAATGACGGTGATACTTTAAGGGAGTCAGCGTGTTTCAGTCCGCAGTCGCAGTAAATGATATAGTCATTGCGTTTCAAGTATGAGCGGATTAAACCGTAATTCCGAATCTCAGCTCCTCCGATTATCACACAGCGCATTATCCCGAAAATTTCCCCGTGAGGTTAAACGCATGATTCATAGGGCCGCTTCCCTTCCCTAAGTCAAGCATTGCACCCAATGCACCCGAAATATATTCCTTCGCCAGCCTCACAGAGTCAGGGAGATTATGACCCTTAGCGAGATTTGCAGCTATTGCGCTCGATAACGTGCAGCCCGTTCCGTGAGTGTTCGTTGTGTTAATTCGTTCGCCGTGAAACCACGTTAATTTTTTTCCCTCACACAACAAATCATCAGCATCACTCACCGAATGACCGCCCTTAACCAGTACAGCACACCCGTAATCACCGCTGATTTTCGCTCCGGCTCTCTCCATGTCATCACGCCCGCGAATCTCAATCCCCGAAAGTATTTCTGCCTCCGGGATATTCGGCGTAACAACAACAGAAAGTGGCAGCAATTCTTCAGCGAGAGTCCTCACTGCGTCATCACTGATTAACTTTGCTCCGCTTGTCGATACCATTACAGGGTCAGCAACGATATTTTTTGCACCGTAGAATCTCAGTGCCTCCGATATTGCGTGAATTAGTCCTGAGCTTGATACCATTCCGATTTTCACAGCGTCGGGGTAAATGTCAGTGAATACGGAATCAATCTGCATACGCAAAAATTCCGGCGTTACTTCCATTATCCCAGAAACTCCCGTTGTGTTCTGCGCAGTAAGTGCCGTAATCGCGCTCATCGCGTAAACTCCGTTCATCGTCATCGCTTTAATGTCCGCTTGAATCCCGGCTCCACCTGATGAGTCAGAACCTGCTATTGTCAGTGCTGTATTCATAGTTTAGTCCTCCCTTGAAAGTTTCTATGCTGTAATCTGCGGTTGACTTTATCGTTTCCCATTGATGAATATTTGACCCGTCTTTGACTCCGAATGTGATGAACCCCGCACGCTTTGCTGTCTCAACCGCAAAAAGTGAGTCCTCAAACACTCCGACACTTTCAGGATTGAGACCGAGAAATTCAGCGCAGGCCATGAAAATATCAGGCTCATGCTTTGACGTTGAAAGCTCCGAACACGTAAATATTTCCTCAAAGTATTCTGCGATTCCGTTCCGTTTTAATGCTGACGTGAGCAATTCACGGTCTCCAGATGTCGCAATCACCATCGGAATATTTTTTCCCGACATGGCCGAAAGAAATTCCCGGACTCCTTCCTTCAACGTAACTTCATTCCTGTAAAAGCCCTCGATTATTCCCAGAATGCCCGATAATATTTCGTCTTCAGACTCTCGAAGGTGATAACGTTCCTTAAGGTAACGGCATGACATCTCAAGACTCATCGGGTAAAGTTTTGCCGATAATCCTTCTTCAGGCTCAACATTAACGCTCTCAAGGTAACGCGCTCCGAGTTCCTTCCATACGTGCATTGAGTCTATCAACGTCCCGTCAGCGTCAAATATCGCCCCTTTAAGCATGGGAAAAATATTTCTCCGACAACGCCCGCAAGTTTCCTGCTGCACCGCGTATGTCGTCAGCCGCAAAAATCGCACTTATCACCGCTACACCCTCAATCCCAGAACCCGAAAGAAGATGAATATTCCCCGAATTGATTCCGCCGATTGCGACAACAGGAATTTTCACGGACTCGCAGATTTCCCGCAGAGTTTCGTGCGTGATGTCTACAGCGTCAGACTTTGACCCCGTGTGAAATACCGCGCCTGCTCCGAGATAATCCGCTCCGTTGCGTTCAGCGATAACTGCCTCTTCAACCGTTCTCACCGAGACACCGAGAATTTTCCCCGCACCTATAATTTCACGGACATTTGACGCGCTCATATCTTCCTGCCCTACGTGAACGCCGTCCGAATTTACATCAACAGAAAGATTAACGTTGTCATTGATGATGAATGGAATGTGATATTCACGGCACAACGCTTGAATTTCGAGTGCCTGACTCTTGAACGCCTCATAGCTCAATGACTTTTCACGAAGCTGAATCATTGTTGCGCCTCCTGAGATTGACTCCCTCACACAGTCAGCGAGAGTCCGTCCTTTAAGCCATGTCCTGTCGGTTACAGCGTAGAGCCTGAGACTTTCAGCCGATAATTTCATACTTAGCACCCCTGTCTAGAATTTCGCCCGTCATCGTGTAGATTGCGTCAATGATTCTGTTACGGTAGGTTGAATTTCCCTCGTGTGCCTGAAGATGTGAGTACCCTATTTCGCCCGCGAGTCCCATCACACACACAGCTGACGCGCAAGCCTCAAGGGTATTCCCGGGATTAGCGGCAATGAACGCGGCCATTATTCCCGACAACATACAGCCCGTTCCCGTAATCCTGCCCATTTCAGCCCGGCCGTTGCGTATGGCGTAACACTTCTCCGGGTCCGCAACGAGATCTATTGCCCCCGTCAACGCGACAACAGCTCCCGTACTCCGCGCGAAATCCCTCACGAACCCGGCCATGAATGCGAGATTTGAGTCGTTCACTGCGTCTGCCCTGTCAGCGTCAACGCCGTGAGTTTTCCCCGAACCCAGCGCGAGAGTCTTAATCTCTGAGGCATTCCCGCGAATTACGTCAAACTTTATTTCACGCATGAGATTGACTGCTGTGTTTGTCCTGAGAGAGCTTGCACCCGCTCCAACGGGGTCAAGGAGTGTTGAATGTCCCAATTCTGAAGCTCTTTTTCCGGCTCTGAACATTGACTCAATCGTCCGTGAGTTTAGAGTCCCAATGTTGATGTTGAGAGCGTTGCATATTGCGGTGATTTCGTATGCGTCGTCGGGTTCATCGGCCATGATTGGACTTGCGCCGACTGCGAGTATTGAGTTTGCTACGTCATTGACTGTAACATAATTCGTGATGTTGTGTACTAGCGGTGATTTTGCCCTTACGTTTTCGAGGCATAAAGATAGCATTATGATTTCTCCTTTTTGCGGAAGCCTTTGCGTGTGATTAATCCTGTCTGAAGTTCCTTGCGCCGGCATTACCCGGATCAAGTTATGATGGTCGGAACGTGATAAAAAGTTCCCTCTCAGCCTGCAAGCAAGCTCCCATAATTTTATGATTGTTACGATGATATTATATCCGAAATTTTTTGACTGTGATAATATTTTATAATGCAAAATTTATTTTCAGCTAGAATCTTTCCTCACTTGACATATTTTCATAAAGCATGTAATCTA
>JAFSLR010000028.1 GCA_017448375.1 Synergistaceae bacterium
AACAGGTTGATGAAGATCGAGAACTGCCCTACCTCAATCCCGTAACGCCGTCTCAATGCCGCAGCTATAATGTCAGTGCCTCCGCTTGACCCGCCGACGTTGAACATCATTCCGCCCGCAAACCCCTTGATGAGTCCCGTTATGACAGTGGCCATGAATTTGTCATCAGGAAGGCTCAAAGGATAAAGCGCGAAAATTGACAGCCCCGCCGAAAATGTGAATATCGATATGAGAGTCAGTCCCAAAAAATGAAGGTTGAGATCCCGCCATGCCCATATCATGAGGATAATATTTCCCGTGAGTATTACCCAGTTCGGCGAAATCCCGAAAGCGTAATTTGTGAGGACTGCTATACCTGACACGCCCAAATCAGGGAAGCGATAATGTAGCGTGAAATAATTTACCGCGAATGCCTGCAAGAGACTCGCAAGTATGATTACGGTTACGGCTTTCCATTCTGATGTGATTAATGCGTAAGACAGCGTGAAAAATTTGCGTGCTGCATTCTTCATTTTGTGCGTGAAATTCCTCCCTGTGTCAAAAATTTTTGTGGATGAGATTATATTAACACACATATACATTCTGCCCCGTCTGCAACTGTAAGAAGGCAACAAAAAATCCCCCGGCCATTTAACGGCTGAGGGATTCATTTTGGCTGATGATTCTGTTTTGAGTCTAACGTTTCTTCATGGCCGCCGCGAGTCCTGAGAGAAGAATCAAACCCGCGAGTCCGAATCCTGAAGTGCATCCGCTTGATGATGAGCTTCCGATTCCTACTGTATCGCCTGAGCTTACGTATACAACTTCAACTTCACGGCTTACGACTGGTACATCATGGCTTACGTAGCGTATCACGTCCCGGCTTACGTATCTGATGTCCGGGCTTGTAATGTCGCCGCTGTCGGGGCCGCTGAAATCTGATGCTGCGAGTCTAAGCTCAACACTTCCGACAAAGCTATTTTCACCCTGAGGCCCTGTGTAAACGAAATCATAATAGCCTTTCGGGATTGATCCTAATGCACTGCTTTCGTTAGCGTACTCGCCGTAATCCAAATTCTGAACATCGAGATACACATACCCGTTTTCATCTACAGACGTTGTGAAAGGCCCGTAAACAGGATACTCGCCGCCGTCAGACGCAAGCCAGAATACATCGGGTTCATAGCCTTCCTCAAAGAGCGGGTCATATTCTCTGTCAGGGTTATAAGGCACAAAGCCTGTGGGATATGTTGTGTCCGGGTTTGCTTCATAGTTTTCAACAAATTCATGGGCTTCTGTTACGTTCACGAGGTAATATATTATTTTCGTCCCTGCGTTGTAGAGGTCTACGCTTACATTTTCATTTTCATCTACGCTTACATTTGCAGGTGCGAATATCAGCCTCGTCATGATAGGCTCATCGGGTATATTGCTGTTGGGCTTGATGTCATCGCTTGTCCGTACTTCTTTAACGCTGACGGTATTCATGTAGTAGTCGAGATTTTTGCCGAGAATTGTCAGCTTGTCCTCTTCAACTTCCGTGCCTGATCCGTTTAACGTGAATGCTTTTATCGCGGCGTTCATAGGAATGTGCTTCCTGCCGTCAAGCGCGGTGATACCGTCCCACCAGTCTGAACCGTCCTCAGAGAACCAGCTCTCATAGTCATGTACTGCTGCGAAATCTGATATACCATCTATTTTGCGTTCGACAATAAGAGGATATTTCAAAGTAGGATTCGTTACCTTCAGCACAACAGAGAAGTACGTTCCTTTAGTGAGTGATACAGCGTTCGTACCCGTCATCTTGATTGTGTGATAGCCTGAATACGGGAATGTCTCAGTGCCGCTTATGCTGACTGCTCCGGCTGTGTATGGCGCGAGTGTCGGTATGTTCGTTCCGAGATTGTAGAATACCTGCCATTCAACCGTAGCTCCTGCTTCTGTCGTGTAGAATGATATTCCCTCTAAAGTTTCGTTGTCTGAGCGTACCTTGAAGACATTAGCCGCGTAAAGTGTATCCGCGCTCGCTCCGTAAGCGTCGCACCAGCCTAGCGGGTCATGCTCGTAAACTTTCAGGCCTACGGGGTAATCCTCAACGATAAACGCTGCTCCCTCGTCTATTGGCTGCTGATAGGACATGTAGCAATATCCGCCATCACCCCATCTATTTCCCCAAGAGTTTTTGACTATCCAAGCTCCGTTTTGAGAAGGCTGCGTATGCCACAGAAATTTGTCGGCTGAATAAGTATCGTCCCATCCTACTATTACTACTTGATGATTCATTTCATCCCCGGAAACGTAGTATGCTGAAGAGCGACTCAAGGAGCCTCCTGCCTGATATGATATAGAAATTGCGCCGTGATCCATGATTAACTCTTTAGCCTTTTCGGGGTCTAAGCGGTCTGTTTTCTCATTGTTTGCATTAGAGAGAGTTACAGGAGCCTTCGAGCTGAAAAGAATATCCGTAAGCCTCAGCTGTACATCATAGCTTCTTGGGGACTCTTTGAGACCGGGCAGAATAGGAACATGATCATTTGATAGCTGATCTTGCGACTGCTGGTTTGCCAATGTCTGAAGAAAATCATAAGTGGGATACTCTTTTGTGTTGTAAAAGTGATCAAGCACCAAAGGAGAGAAACCCATTCTTCCAAGCAGGGCTTCAGAGAGATACGGAAGCGATGACTCATGAACAGGGCCGTCAACTCTCGTAAAATACGCAGCCGCCGTAATCGTAGTAGCACCGTTA
>JAFSLR010000029.1 GCA_017448375.1 Synergistaceae bacterium
CAGCTCATGAACGGTGTCAATAATATCGTCATTCGGCGGTCTCTTTCGCTGGGAAGGGTTCTTGTTGACATTACAGCCGGGACAGTACAGCCGAATCCTATTAACATTGGGACTATGCTGCGCCCTGAGAGTCCTATTTTGCGTAACAGCTTGTCCATGAAGAATGCGACTCTTGCTGTGTATCCGCTGTCCTCAAGTATCGAAAGGAAGAAGAAAAGCGTTATGATTATCGGAAGGAATGACAAAACGCTCCCGATACCAGCAAATACTCCGTCAATAACAAAGCCGTGAATAACATCATTGACTCCCATGTTCGTTAATAGCTCGTCAGTGTGTTCTGTGAGAATCTCAATCCATTCTTCTAACACTTCCTGAAAGAATGCACCGACATATTCAAACGTAAGCCAGAATATTCCGGCCATGACAGCAATAAACACTGGAATGGCTGTATATTTCCCCGTTAAAATCCCGTCAAGTTTCTGACTCCTGAGATGTTCGCGGCTCTCTTTGGGTTTCTTGACTGACTGGGCGCAAACTTTCTCAATGAATGCGAATCTCATATCGGCCATTGCTGCGTTGCGGTCTAATCCGCGTTCGTTTTCCATTTGAATTATTATGTGCTCTAACATTTCGCGGTCGTTCTGGTCAAGGTTAAGGCGTTTGAGAATTAACTCGTCATTCTCGATAACTTTGCTGGCTGCGAATCTCAAAGGGATATTTGCGCGTTCGGCGTGGTCTTTTATGAGGTGTGATATTGCGTGTATTGCCCGGTGAACCGCTCCGCCGTGATCGTTCTCATCACAGAAATCATAGCGCGAAGGTTTTTCCTGATACTTTGCGATATGTACGGCATGATTCACGAGTTCGTCAACGCCTTCATTCTTTAGGGCTGAAATCGGCACAACTGGGACTCCCAACATAGCTTCCATTCTGTTAATGTCGACAGTACCGCCGTTCCCGCTCAGTTCGTCCATCATATTTAACGCTATTACGGTTGGAATCTGCATCTCTAACAGCTGGACAGTGAGGTATAAATTTCTCTCAATGTTCGTAGCGTCAACGATATTGATTACGGCTTTGGGCTTTTCGTTGAGAATGAAATTCCGCGAAACAATTTCCTCACCGCTGTAAGGGGACATTGAATAAATTCCGGGCAAATCCGTAATGAGTGTGTCGGGGTGTCCGCGAATGATTCCGTCTTTGCGGTCGACAGTAACGCCCGGGAAATTTCCGACTCTTTGTGTAGCTCCCGTGAGCTGATTGAAGAGGGTAGTTTTGCCGGAGTTCTGGTTTCCAGCGAGCGCGAATGTCAGCGTCGTACCTTCGGGCAAAGGCTCAGACTCTCCCTTGACGTGATATTTTCCTTCCTCGCCTAATCCGGGGTGATCTATGCTGTGAAGTGCGTCAATGAGATTCTCTGCGGTTTCGGTGTCTTTTGCGGGCTTGACGGTAATTCGTGAAGCGTCAGCGGCTCTGAGTGTCAATTCGTAGTCGTGAATCCTGAACTCTAACGGGTCTCCCATAGGAGCGGGGCGAATCATTTTGACTTTTGCGCCGGGGATTATTCCCATGTCTAAAAGGTGCTGCCGTAAATGACCTGTACCGCCTACGGTTTCAATGACTGCGGATTTTCCTGCTTCTAATTCTTCAAGCGTCATATGAAAATTTCCTTTCTGTAAAAATTATTTGACGCTCCAAATTTTATTTCAGTTAAATAATTAAGTCAATCCTGAAACAGAAAGTGAATCAGCAATAATTTGTCAGAGATTTCTAACTCACCCAACCAAATTCGCAATTACACCGAGAAACGCAGAAATTACGATAAACTTTACGGGAGAAATTTTTACGGCAAAAAGAATCCCCGCAAGTATGGCAGTCATTAAACAGGCGCGGACATCAATACATTGTTTCATTGAAAGCTGGAGTCCTACGGCTAATATTATTCCGGCTATGCAGGGTTTGAGTCCTTTCATGGCCGACTGAAGATATTTGTTCCCGCCGTAACGCTTGAGTGCTGATGAGGCTACGAGAATCACGACAAATGACGGCAGTACTACAGCAAGAGTCGCGAGGAATGCACCAAAGAATCCCGCCTGAGTATTTCCGATGTAAGTAGCAAGATTCACCATAATCGGCCCGGGAGTACTCTCACTAACCGCTATCATGTACGACAATTCATCATCAGCAATCCAGCCGTAACGCAGAACTGTATCACGTATTAGCGGTATTGCCCCGTAAGCACCCCCGAAAGAAAGACAGCCTATCACGAGAAACGCAGAAAATAATTCAGCGTAAATCATTTTTTCCCCCTGAAAAGAAATATTCCAGCAATGGCAGAAATAATCATAAGCAATGCGGGCGAAGCATTAACCGAAAGTGAAAGAGCGAGTGAAGAAAGTATTATTGCTGACTGGATATTATTCCGGCGCATTTTCACAAACATATTAACGGCAGCTTTGATGATTAGGAGTCCTGCTGCGATTTTCACCCCGCTGAAAGCCTGAGCTATTACGGTAATGTTCATGAACCCCGCGAGAAATTCGGATACGATGAGAATAACAATGAATGACGGAAAAACGATTCCCAGTGTCGCAATTACAGCACCCGCAAATCCAGCCTTCTTATGTCCGACATATGTAGCGCAGTTTATTGCGATAGGGCCGGGAGTCGACTCGGCTATAACAGTTACGCTCATCATTTCATCATGAGTAATCCACCTTTTAGACTCGACGCAGTAAGTCTCAATCATTGAAATCATTGCGTATCCTCCCCCGAAAGTGAAGAGTCCAATTTTTGCGAACGTCAAGAACAAATCAGCAAAGAGACTCAAATTTCCCTGCATCTGCATTTGCCCTCTTCATTTGAAGGTTCAGTACATGCGAGCGACTCAATATTCCCGGCAATTTCCCTCAGTGCGTCCCTGTTGACGGAATAATGGACGAAATAGCCTTTCTTTTCACCCGAAACGAGTCCGGCTTCGCGCAATATTTTGAGGTGCTGAGAGACTCCAGCTTCCGAAATACCGAGCTTCCTCGCCAAAGCCCTAACGCAGTAATTGTGCTGCAATAGGAGAGTTATTATCTTCATTCGCGTATCATCAGAAATAGCTTTAAGTGCCGTAATAATATCCATTAATTTTAATCATCCTGTTTAAGTATTGGGTTAATCGGATTATAACGGGGGAAATTTTCAGCGTCAATTCTTTGCGTTATAATGATGTCAAATTTCAGATGAGGAGAAAATTTTATGGCGTTCAGAAATTCATTAACGGATACTGTTTCGGGCCGGGAGGTCTGGAACAGGGAATAAAATTTCAGAGCCTCCCAAGAGAATATGAAATCCAAACTTGAGGAGGTTACACAATGAACCGTGAGAACAAGCGCAGAAGTTACGATAAGGATTATTACAGGCATAACCCCTGCGAGGAAAGTTTTACGTGCAAAGTTTGCGGGTGGAAAGTCAATCCCCCGATTTACGGCGAAAGACACAGGAATCATTGCCCGAACTGCCTCGCGAGTCTTCACCTCGACAACGAACCCGGCGACAGGGCTTCAGGCTGCGGGGGAATTATGGACGCGATTGGCGTTTGGGTCAGGAACAACGGAGAATGGGCAGTGATTCACAGGTGCAGAAGGTGCGGTCATCTCAGCTCGAATCACGTTGCCCCCGATGACAATCCCTTGAAGCTAATATCGGTGGCAATGAGGCCGATAGCATTTCCGCCTTTCCCGATTGAGAGAATCGAAGAGATGATGAAATCTTCAGGCGTGAATGAAATCTGAGACTTTCAGAATCAACAAGGCTTCCCGAACTTAACGGGGAGTCTTTTTTGACGGTTAATGAAAATTTGCGTTTACAGAAAAAACTATAATGTATACAATTCACCTATCATGTTAGAACTAAGGAAAAAATACAAATCAGGAAGCGCAGCAGAAATAATCAGGAACGCAATATTATCCGGCGAAATCTCCGGTGAGATCGGCCAGAATGAATTTGCAGACAGTCTGGGAATTTCGCGAATACCAGTCCGCGAGGCACTAATCAATCTCGAATATCACGGATTAATTGCGAAGCTCCCAAATCAGCACGTCAGAATAATATCTCTTGATGACAGAATGATACGGGATATATTTTCCGACATGTCATTGCTTGAGATTGAGACGGTAAAGACTCTTTCAGCCGGAAATTTGCAGGGTCTTTCATCGTTGAGCCAAATTGGATTTCACAGGGAGCTTTACATGAACACTCATTCACCGTTACGGAAAAATTTTCTCAGGATAACGACTGAAACTTACATAACGTTTATCATTGAACACTCTGACGGCGCAAAAATTTCCCCAGTCTTTGAGAACCTTAAACACGCGCTTGATGACATTGGGATATTACGCGCGGGCTACACGGTGTATGCGGAAGTCTTAGCGTCAGAACTGATACGAATACGGAACGACAACAGGAGGAAAAATCATGCTGAACCTTAAACCCGTAAAGTTAATGCCAGTCCGCGAACAGGCAGCCTCATCAATAAGGGAGGCAATAATCACGCAGTCCTTGAAGCCCGGCGAGACTCTGAACCTTGAGTCAACAGCAAAGGCACTCGGAATTTCAGCGACACCAGTCCGTGAGGCATTCCAGATTTTAGCGCGGGACGGACTCATAGAGTTGTCGCAGAACCGTGCAGCAGTGGTTTTAGGCTTCAGCGAGAAGAACATTCGCGAACACTACCGAATCAGGGCAGCTCTTGAGGCTGAAGCGTGCCAGATAATTTGCGATGATGAGTCCTCGCTTGAAGGGATCGAACACTGTATCATTCAGGCGCGTAACATTCTTGAAACTAACCCCGAAAAATATCCCGATTACAACCAGTCCTTTCACTATGAGATATGGATTGCGTCCGGCTACACACGACTGCTTAAAATGCTCTCGGAATTATGGAACGGCTTATCATTGGGGCTTCACACGACACGCGCAGAATACTTCCAGAACTCGCACGCCGAACACGAAAATATTTTCACAAAACTCAAGGAGCGCGACTCACGCGGAGCATATGAAGCAATGTACGCGCACATAATCCGTAGTATGAATGACATTCTCACGAGGTACGTTTGATTTTTTGTACTCTGAAATTTTCCGTGCTTTGAGACTTTTCGGTGTTGAAATTTTCCCGATGAATTTTTCACATTAAGCCTATTGACATTTTTAGGTTTGATGTTATCATTACGCTAAATTTCCTGGATACATTATACTAAATCTCAAATCTAAAATTTATTAGGGAGGGTTTCTATTCATGAGTCCCGCAGTAATTACACTGTGTTTCCTCGCGTTTGCCATCGTCATGTTCGTAACCGAGAAATTACCGCTCGGATTAACCGCTATGATCGTCTGCATAGGTCTGGCCGTTACGGGAGTCCTTGATGTGAAGTCTGCGTTCTCAGGCTTCATCGACAGCAACGTCATTCTCTTTGTCGCAATGTTCATCGTTGGCGGTGCCTTGTTCGAGACGGGAATGGCTAACGAAATCGGCGGAATCGTTACGAAGTTCGCAAGCTCCGAAAGAATGTTAATCGTCGCAATCATGACAATCGTCGGCTTAATGAGCGGTGTACTGTCCAACACAGGAACAGCAGCAGTATTAATCCCTGTCGTTATCGGCATAGCAGCGAAATCCGGCTTCAACCGTTCACGCCTCTTAATGCCTCTCGTTTTCGCAGCAGCTATGGGCGGCAACCTCTCAATGATAGGCGCACCCGGTAACCTCATCGCACAGTCAACACTCACTAAGGCAGGCCTTGAAGGGTTCGGGTTCTTTGAGTACGCGATTGTAGGACTTCCGATTCTCGCTGTTGGTATCCTCTTCTACGCTACAATAGGCTTCTACCTTTTACCGAATCACCCGCCGAAAAGTGAAGGAGTTTTTGACACTCAGAAAGATTTTTCAGCAGTCCCTCAGTGGAAGAAAAATTTATCGCTCATCATTCTCGTTCTGACTCTTCTCGGTATGATCTTTGAGAAACAGATTCATATCCCCCTGAGTCTCACTGGCTGTATCGGTGCAATTCTCCTCATCGTAACAGGAACAATCTCTGAAGATGACGCTCTGAAATCAATCGACCTCAAAACAATATTCCTATTCGGCGGTACTCTCTCGCTTGCAACTGCACTCGACAAAACTGGTGCAGGGAAGTTAATCGCCGAAACCGTTATAGGCGCGTTAGGTGATAATCCTTCACCCACAATGTTCACGTTCGTTGTTTTCATTCTATGCTGTGTAATGACTAATTTCATGAGCAATACCGCTACAACCGCGCTCATGGCTCCCATATGCCTCTCTATCGCTCAGGGTATGAACGCTGACCCGCGCGCCGTGTTAATGGCATGTGTTATCGGAGGTTCTTGCGCTTACGCAACGCCCATCGGTATGCCAGCTAACACAATGGTCGTAGGAGCAGGGGATTATACATTCATGGATTACGTGAAATCGGGACTCCCGTTAATCGTAATCGCTACAATAATTAGCATGATATTATTGCCGATAGCTTTTCCGTTCTTCCCGGCGGCATAATATAAATCATTTCAAGGGGGTAATAACTTATGAATCAGGTCGAAAAAATGACCGACATCATCGCTAAGTTCGTAGGACACACCGCGAAGAAACTTCCTGATGACGTTATCGCAAAACTTCAGGAGCTTCGCGCAAAAGAAGACAGCCCTATGGCAAAAGTAATCTATGATACTATGTTCAGGAATCAGGAACTCGCCGTTAAACTCGATCGTCCTTCATGTCAGGATACAGGCGTTCTCCAGTTCTGGG
>JAFSLR010000251.1 GCA_017448375.1 Synergistaceae bacterium
GGCAGTTCTTCCGTCTCAATGCCCTTCGAGGGAACGGCGCAAAAGTACTCGTTATCACTGTCCTTGAAGCATGCGTCGCTTCGGTCTTCGTTTTCATTGCGGCGTATTGGGTTCTCGGTATGGATCTCGCTTTCTCGGCGGTTATTGCGGCTCTGGCTTCGGCAACCGCTCCGGCCTCAACAATGATGACTATACGTCAGACAGGCGCACACGGCGATTTCGTGAACACTTTATTGCAGGTCGTTGCTCTCGATGATGTCGTGGGACTCCTCGCTTACAGTGCGGCTATATCAGTTGCTGTTGCGCTTACGGCTTCGGGATCGGGATTCGACTTCAGCAGCGTAACACTCCCAATCTTAATGAACATTGCAAGCGTAATTATCGGGGCATTCTTGGGGGTAGTGATGAAGATTCTTCTTTCTCACCGCTCAAACGATAACAGGCTCATAGTTTCAGTGGCAATATTATTCGGTTTCTGCGGAATTTGCGAAATGTTAGGAGTTTCACCGCTCTTAGGGTGCATGTTCATGTCAACAGTTTACATTAACATTACGGACGATGACAGGCTCTTCAAACAGCTAAATTACTTCAGCCCGCCGATTTTGCTGTTATTCTTTGTGCGTTCGGGAGTATGCTTTGACTTGGGAGCGTTGACGGGCGGAGGCAATACGGGCGGAGTATCACTCCTCACAATCGGAGTCGTTTATTTCATCGTTAGGATTGCAGGAAAATATACAGGAGCTTTCACGGGCTGCATGATTACGGGGAAAAGCAAACTCGTCCGTAACTATTTGGGACTCGCTCTGATACCGCAGGCAGGAGTCGCAATCGGACTCGCTGAACTCGGAGCACGAACTCTCGGCGGCGATACAGGCAGCGCATTAAGGACGGTAATTCTTGCGTCAAGCGTACTCTATGAGCTCATCGGCCCGGCTTGCGCTAAATTGTCGCTGGCACTCTCGCATTCATATGATGACACTGCACAGGAAGCACCGAAAATTTCACCGCAGGACGAGGATAAACTCATCATCAACAGCCTAATCGAAAGAATACGGGAAATACAGCGCGAACTCCCCGAACATACTCAGGCAGTTCCGGCGGAAGTAACAGTCAGCAATGTACAGCAGCATACGACATTAAGGCATCTTCACTCAAACAACACTAACTACCATTAATTCGGCCATGACACATAAAACATGAAGCACCCCTTGCGAATTAACGGGGGGTGTTATTTTATGGCTATGTTGTTTCTGAATAGAAATGTATAATTATAAAAAATCATATCCAAATTATTTTAAGGAAGGTTAGTAGCATGATTTTTATTCAGATTTGCCAGATTATTGCGGTGTGTCTTCTTTCAGCTGTTCTTTTTGCGATACTAATATACATATCAATGTACTCTCAGAAAAGAACAATGCCGCTGAAAATAGCGTTTATCATCATGTTTGTGGGTGGAATGTGCATATACTCTTACTGTCATTATCGTGTGATTGAACATTACCGGGGGCTTGATGAAGAATCCGTCAGCGGGGCATCATATGATAGATCCCTAGAATGGGCGAGGAAAGGAAATTTTCCTATGCTGCGTACTTCTTATGTAGTCATGAGATCAGTTATTGATGTGGGAATGATGTTTTACGGCCGTGCTAACAGCGATATTTTTTACAAGTTGCCGGAATCTGAAAATCCGTATTTTGTTTTTGGGTTTTGGCTGCTTCATCTTATTACGTTTTATACTATGGCAACAGCACTGTTAATACGCTTCGGCAACGGCCTTCTCAGATGGATAAGAATAAATATCTCAAAAATATTCAATGCTGATGTAGATATAGTGTTCGGAATAAACCAGGATTCTCTTGCTTTTGGCAGAAAGATTGCCGACAAAAAAGGGAATATGCTCGTATATGTTGATACAGTAGTGAATGAGGAATACGAAGCATTAATACGGGATATTGGCGGCCTAACATACTCGAATAAAGATGCAATAGATGCTTCTACTTCATTCCTTAAGGATATTTGCATCAAGCCTGCGAAAACTAGATTTAGACTTTATGTTCTTTCGGGAGAATATGACAGGAATCTTCACTATGCACAAATGATGTTAGAGAGTCTGAAAAAGGCTGACATACGGCCTGAGCAAACAGAGCTTGTACTTCTGGGCACGGACGAATGGAAAGGCATGTTCTTTCAGTCAAATGAGACGCAATACGGTTATGGAAGTGTGGTTTCTTTTGATGAGTTTGAAATGACAGCACGGTTGCTGATTCATAAATATCCACTGTGCAATGCCATAAAATTTGATGAGAACGGGCGAGCCACTGAGGATATGGATGTGCTTATCATCGGTTTCGGACACATTGGCCACGAGGTTCTGAGGAAAGTCATTGCTGCGGGGCAGTTTGTGGGCAGCAATTTCAGAGCTACAGTATATGACCCTAAATTTGAGCAACGCACAGGTTTCTTCAAGTCTCAATACCCTAAGATGTTCAAAAATTATAACGTTGTATTCAAACCTTATGACGGAAGAGGCAACCAAATTTTCCAGTTCCTTCAAGACAATGCATCAACGCTGAAATATATTATGATATGCCTTGAAGACAGAGACGTATCGAGAGAGATAGCTGTACGTATGCTTGACCGTCTTCATACTATGGGATATCCGCTGAACGTATATACTTGCGAC
>JAFSLR010000252.1 GCA_017448375.1 Synergistaceae bacterium
CGCTTTTGGGTTAAGGTATAAAATCATGCCGGGCGAGCGAAAATGGTATGTCGTTCAGACTTACGCAAGTTACGAAAAGCGGGTCAAGGACGACCTCACACAGCGAATAAAGGCCATGAAGATGCAGGACAAGATCTTCACGGTTCTGATACCTACTGAGACGAACACGGTCATAAAGGACGGAAAAAGCCGCGAGGTTACCCGAAAACTTTATCCCGGGTATGTCATGATTGAAATGGTGCTCGATGAGCAGTCATGGTACACTGTAAGGCACACTCCGGGCGTAACAGGTTTTATCGGCGCAGGAACTCACCCCATGCCGCTCTCAGAAGACGAAGTCGAGAAAATCATGTCCGGCATGAAGAAGTCAGAAGAAAGCCCGAAGGTTGAAATTGACCTCAAGATAGGCGACACTGTGAGGGTAACCGCTGAAGGTGTCAGGAAAGGATTCACAGGGCCGGTTGTTGAAATCAACACGAGAAAAGGCAAAGTGAAATTCAAGAATGAAATGTTAGGCGGTTCAATAGTTGAGATTGATTACAAAGACCTTGAGAAAATTTAAGGGTCTTGAGTAATAAAAGAAAGGAAAAATTTTTATCATGGCTAAGAAAGTAGTAGGGCAGGTAAAATTACAGCTGCCAGCCGGAAAAGCAACGCCCGCTCCCCCTGTAGGGCCTGCGTTGGGACAGCACGGTGTGAACATAATGGAGTTCTGCAAGCAGTTCAACGCAAAGACTCAGGATCAGGCCGGATTAATCATTCCCGCAGTTATAACGGTGTATGCTGACAGGAGTTTTACATTTGAGCTTAAGACTCCCCCCGCAGCAGTACTCCTCAAGAAAGCAGCAGGAATTGAATCAGGTTCGGGAGTCCCCAACAAGACAAAAGTCGGAAAATTAGCCCGCGCAAAAGTAAAAGAAATTGCCGAGCTCAAGATGAAAGATCTTAACGCAAATGACGTTGAGGCCGCTATGAGAATGATAGAAGGCACAGCGCGTTCAATGGGTCTCGAAATCACCGACTAATCACAAAGCGGAAGGGAAAATCTAACCCGTTAATCACCGCAGGAGGCAAAAATGAAAAGAAGCAAGCGTTACAGGGAAGCCGCCGCAAAAATCGAGGAAGGAAAGTTATACGGTCTCCGTGAGGCAGTAGAGCTCTTCAAATCGGTGTCAACGGCGAAATTCAACGAAAGCATTGAAGTACACGTAAGGTTAGGGATTGACCCGCGCCACGCTGACCAGCAGGTAAGAAGCACAGTCTCACTTCCTCACGGTACAGGCGTAACAAAAAGAGTCCTCGTAATCACTCAGGGAGAGAAAATCAAAGAGGCTCAGGACGCAGGCGCAGACATAGTCGGTGGAGATGACATCGTCCAGCAGATTCAGGGCGGATTCATGGACTTCGACGCGGTAATAGCAACCCCCGACATGATGAAGTCCGTCGGCCGTCTCGGCAAAGTCTTAGGCCCAAGAGGATTAATGCCCAGCGCGAAAACTGGCACAGTAACATTTGAGCTTGCCGCCGCCGTCAAGGAGATCAAAGCAGGGCGCGTTGAGTTCAGAGCCGACAAGACCGGAATAACTCATAACGCAGCCGGAAAACGTGATTTCAGCGTTGATGACCTCTACGACAACGTTAAAACATTGCTTCAGGCGATATACAGAGCAAGGCCGGCTTCGGTCAAAGGTACTTACGTCAGAAGTATTGCAATAGCTCCGACAATGGGGCCGGGAATCGCTGTTGATCCTTCATTGGCGCAGAAAGAGTTAGCACTATAGAGTTAGCAGTGTAAAAATTTTTCGTCATCAATAAATATTCCTAAGACAGCAGGGGCTTTTATGCTTAATTATCCTGCTCAGGAGTGAGACAATTTCAGCAATTAATGCTCCTCCTGTGTTATCATGGGGGGAGCTTTTTATGATTAAGGAGGTGAATTACATAATATGCCGGCAGATGTAAAATATAGTCTTGTTGACGGGCTGAAGGAAAAATTATCGCGCACTAAGGCCGTTTTTGTCGCTGAATATCGCGGCATGACCGTCGCACAAAGCACAGCATTACGGCACAAAGTCCGCGAGGCTGGCGGAGAGCTTAAAGTCGCAAAGAATACCCTTTTTGCCATCGCCATGAAAGAAGCCGGACTCTCTGAGCTTCCCGAAGATATGACGAAAGGACCCAACATTTACGCGCTCTGCTATGATGACCCCGTAGCCGTCGCAAAAGTCCTCAAGGAATATGCTAATGACAAATCACAGAAAGCATTCATCCTGAAAGGCGGACAGCTCGAAAATCAGCAGCTAAATCTAGCGCAGTTAATGGCCCTCGCAGACCTTCCGTCAAAAGAAGTTCTCAGAGGTCAGGTCGTCAGGACAATCGCCGCGCCTATCTCAGGGTTCGTCAACGTTCTCGCAGGTACAATCAGGAATTTCGTTACGTGCCTCGACCAGATTCGCGCAAAGAAAGAAGAAACAGCAGCATAGCAGTACAATATTATTATTACGGAGGAAAATTTTATTATGACCAAAGAAGAAATCATTCAGGCTATCGAAACAATGTCAGTTCTTGAGCTCTCAGAACTCGTGAAGGCTCTTGAGGAGAAATTCGGCGTATCAGCTTCAGCAGCCCCCGTCATGATGGCAGCAATGCCCGGTGCAGGCGCAGCAGCAGCCCCCGCAGAAGAGAAGACAGAGTTTGACGTTGTCTACAAAGGACCCGGCGCAAACAAAATCGCAGTCATCAAAGCAGTACGCGAAATAACATCGCTCGGCCTCAAAGAAGCAAAAGAACTCGTCGACAATCCGCCCAAGAACGTAAAAGAAGGCGTGTCCAAAGAAGAAGCCGAAGAGATCCGCAAGAAGCTCGCTGAAGCAGGAGCAGACGTAGAGGTTAAGTAGTTTGTGAAAAAATGAGGCTCATTATTCGGGCCTCTTTTCTTTAATGATACGGAGGAATTTTTCGCAATGAGCGCACAGAAAGACAAGAAAACTCCCCAAGCACCCGATAACAAAAAGAAAATCATCATCGGCGTTGTAGCTGTTATTGTCCTTCTCAATATCATGTGGACGATAATGCAGAATAAATTTGCTCCGAAACTTGACGAAGTTAAAGCGGGAATGGCGGAGCTTGAACACAGGCTCGACAAAATAGAGCAGGGCGGACTCCCTGACGTTGCGAACCTGAAAGAAGATTTTGAGGCGTTGAAGGCGGTATCGGCTCAGTTCTCAGAGAGAATCAAAAACTCATTGAAGGCCGAAGAGGATCAGCTCGCGACTCTTGAAGCTCAGGTTGAGGCCCAGAAAGCCAGAGTCGAATCGCTCAGGAAACTTTCAGCGGAATAGCTTACAACAAACCACACACACACCACAACGCACCTCCTTTAGGGATAAGCCCCGGTCTGAAACATGGCCGGGGTTTTCTTATGCAGTCAGCAAAAAAAATTACCCCCGTCATTTCGGGGGCGTTATCTCTCTGTTTACTTCGCGTTCTTAACGTAGTCGTTTCGTTCCCTTAATGCCCTTTCAGCGAGTGTACATGCTTCAATGACGGATTGAGAGTCCTGACTCTTTGCGGCGTTCTCAATATCTCTCACGGCGTTTTCGAGTCCGCGCTCAAGTTTCCCGCTCGCAGGTGTAGGGTCTGAATACTTCACGGCCTCTGCGAATTTCCTCACCGCCGAAATTGCTTCCTGAGTCATTCCTGCCGTCCTCATCTCGTCAGCAATATACCCGATACGTGATGACATTGTCGCAATGTTCACCCTTCCTTCAGCCTGAGCACGCGATTCTGAGTCCGAGAGCTTCAATTCGGCCATGTTGATTAGCCCCATAGGAACAAGGAACACTACAAGCCCCCCGACATGTACAAGAACATACTTTGTAACGCTCCATTCAGAATAAGCGCACCAAATCGCAACGACAATCACGAAAACAAAATACACTCCGCCGATTATTGCCTTCGAGAATCCTACGGGGACATTTTTACCGCCGTTACCGCGCCAGGCAATTCCCGCAAACATCAAAGTCTCAAGAATAAGCCCGAACACCAAAAATCCCGCCGAAATCCAGAATGTCGTACCGCGCTGTTCAGGTGTCGTAAGGTAATACGCGAACAATGCCGCCGCAACTCCGATTAACGCCATGATCAGAAATATGTTGAAGACCTGTCTAATCTTGCTGAAGAATTTTCCCATTACAATCACTCCTTTATACTTTCTGTCCGCAGTTTGGGCAGAATTTTGCGCCGGGGATTAAAGCGTTCCCGCAGTTTGAGCAGACCAGCTTAGCCCCGCAGCGCATACAGAATTTCGCGCCCGCCGGAACTCCCTGACCGCATGAAGGACACACTGCCCCCGAAGGTGCAGACGTTGGAGTCGCTGAAGGTGCAGCCGGATTCGGATTAGCGTTAGGGTTGATGTACTGCCCCATTTGCGCCGCCATCTGACCGAATGCTCCGCCCATACCCATTCCAGCACCGAGTCCCATTCCAGCTCCCATGAGTGAGCCGCCTCCCTCGTTTTTTGCGGCCGACTCCATTACGTCAAATGAGCGTTTCTGCTGGTAGTTCGTTCCCATAACGTTCATGCTTGCGCGTTCGGCCATTGCGGATTTGAGCTTCTTTATTCCCTCGTCATCATCGACAACATTAACCGAGCCGAAATAGAAATTAAGCGGTTCAATCCCGTAAAGCGATAACTCAGGACGGATTTTCTCTGCGGCTTCTTTCGACATGTCATCAAGATATGCGGAAATCTCAAAGATATTTATCTTCCTGTGAGCTATATATGTCGCTATCATGTCGCCCATTCTTGAGAGTATTAAGCCCTTGAAGTATTCTGAAACTTCATCGCGAGTTATTGCTGATTTGTTCCCTGAGAGTTTCAGAACAAACTGTCGGCTGTTGTCGACTCTTATCCCGAACTGGCCGAATGCACGCACATATATGGGTATCTGATATTCGGGGTCTCTGAGCATTATAGGATTCTGAGTTCCCCATTTGATGTCGAGGATATCGACTTTGTTGACGAACCATACGCTAGCCTTGAATGCGCTCTCACCGCCCGTCGCAAGATTGATGAGCCGTCCTAACATGGGTATGTTGTTTGTTGAAAGGGTACGTCGGCCCGGCCCGAAAAGGTCTAATGCCTGTCCGTCCTTGAAGAGTATTGCCTCTTGAGTCTCGCGGACTATGAGCTGAGTCCAGTTTCCTAACTCATCACTCTTTGAGGGGTTTTTGCGGTCAACGTATCTCCACGCTAATATTTCGTTGGAGTTGAGATTGTCGTCCCATTGAACTATCTGTACTATTGCCATTATTTGGCCTCCTTTATACTGCCACTTTTGAATATAAATCTGTATCAGCTTTCACTAATGCTGTGATTTGTCCGGCTTCCAATTTAATATCTTCGATTCTTACGGGTTGGGGAACTTCTAATCCGCGTGTCTCAGCGTCAAGAAGCATAAGGTTCAATACATCTTCGGCATTGTCGAGAGCTTCGCGCAAAGTTTCGCCGTCCGTAAAACAATTACTCATGCCGGGAAAATCAACGTAATATATTTTATCCTTGAAATCATAGCTTATTACTGCCGGATACTCGTATTTCATTATTTTATCCCTGCTTCCCTGAAAATTTTTCTCAGCGTCCCCGGCGGAATGTCCTTCCCTGAATGCCTCCAAACAGGAAAATCACGTCCCGTAATATCAGAATGCCACACTTCATGATTAGTACCCTCGCGAACAAAATAG
>JAFSLR010000253.1 GCA_017448375.1 Synergistaceae bacterium
CCTTCCTGCAAAAATGATCCAAGCATACGGCTTATTACAGGGTTGACTTGATTCAATGAGAGTCCCGCCGCATATGGCAAAAATAATTTCATTATCCGCTTCAATTCAGGGTCTTTCATGTCAGGCCGACTAGGATAAAGTACTGCTTTAAGCCTGAAACTGTACAGCCATTGCGTAAGGAAATGCGCCAGTCCCCCGCATAACACCGACAATGCAAGACCGTAAACACCAAATCTTGCCGCGAAAATCGGAGCAGTAACAATAAACACTAAATTACTGAACGCCGGAGACAATGCCGGAACAAAGAATGAGCCTAAAGAATTTAATTCACCCATCGTCAACGCACTTAATGATATTATTATCAGAAAAGGAAACATCCAGCGTGTTAATTCAACAGCCAAAGAATGACTCTCAGCGTTAAATCCAGGTGCCATTATCTTAACGAGGCCGGGCGCAAAAAATATTCCCAATCCTACAACTATACATGTTGCGAATAATAATACCGTCATCGTTCCGCGCGCTAAGGTTAATGCTTTCTCCCTGCTCTTTGTGAGTGCCTGTGAAAATACCGGGACGAATGCCGCCGATAATGCACCCTCAGCAAGTAATTGACGCGCCAAATTCGAGAGTGTATACGCTATGTTGAAAGCGTCCATATATTTTGTTGCTCCGAAAAACGCCGCTACAAGTACTTCACGCGCAAGCCCAAGTATACGGCTCAAAAGAGTCCCCGCCATCATGAAGACTGCATGACGTACCATTGAGGGATTTTTGTTTGTGCTTACGTTATTATTGCTATTATTGTTGATATTATTATTGTTGTTCTCCAAAGTTTTATCACCCGTCAGAATTATACACACCTGCTGAAGCTATAGTATATCCGCATACCACAAATGCACCTGCTTTTTCGCAAGCCTCGCAAAGCCTTAATATTGTTGTGCCTGTCGTGAATACATCATCAACAAGCGCAACTTTCAAGCCTCGTATGTTCTCTGTGATTCTGAATACGTCATGAGGCATTTCGCGGCGTTCTTTCATGGCCTGTAATGCGTGGCGGGGAATTTCCTTTGTCCATTGTGCCGCGTCAATCATTTCTATATCCCAATAATCGCACATACCTTTTGCAATTTCTTGAGACTGGTTATAGTGTCTTGTGCTGTTCATGTGAAGGGGAACTGGGATAAGGTAATCTGCTTCTGTTGTCCTGAATATTTCTGCTATGTGTCTGCCTATCGGACGGCATAATTCCTTCCTGCCGTTGTACTTGAATGCGTGTATTACTTTCTTGATATGCGTGCGGTAAGAGATTGCCGAATACACCGTAAAATTTCCTGCGTTTCTGACAATAACATTTCCGTCAAAAAGCGAAGTTATCGCCCTCGAAGGCACTTCAAGTTTTCTTATGCGTTCCCTGCAATTTTCGCAGAGACTCTCGCCAATTCTCCCGCAAATTTCACAGCTCACAGGCCAAATCAAATGCAGGAAATATTCAGCGAGCCTCCTAAATTTGACTCCTCGCAACGTGAACAAGCTCATCACACCTGTTATTCCGTTCGTCATCAGAATGCCCCTTCACCCAGTGCCACTTAACGCGGTGAATATGAGTCAGCCTGTCGAGTTCCTCCCATAAATCGCGGTTAAGTACATCGTTTCCCGCAGAAGTCCGCCAGCCGTTACGCTTCCAGTTATAGATCCAGCGTTTGACAAAAGCATTCTGCAAGTACGCCGAGTCAGTATGCAAATCAACATCACACGGAGTCTTCAATGCCTCAAGCGCACGTATCGCCGCTGTAAGTTCCATTCTGTTATTGGTGGTATCGTGTTCTCCGCCGTAAATCTCGCGCTCCTTGCCGTGTTCGGGGGAATATAGTATCGCTGCCCAGCCTCCGAGTCCGGGATTCGGTGATGCTCCTCCGTCAGTGTAGATTATTACGTGTGGTTTCATCTTTCACTCCTCAAATACTATCTCAATCACTACAGGCCCTTCGGTGTAAATATCCCCTGAAGCTACAGCGGAAATCATTACGGGTTCGGTTATCTTGCTCAGAGTTTCGACCGCATTGAAGAACGATTCCCCGTCAAGTGTCCCGACATTATTCGTTGAAGGCTCAGGCAATATTCCGTCCTTTATGGCCTTATTCCTGAGTTCCCGCAAGAATATGTGAAGTATCTCTTCAGGTGTTGACTTAGTGTTAGCTCTGTCATTCTGGAAAAACTTTCGGTAAACCGGCGATCCGTCATGATACGTGAGAATGCTCGTTCCCGTCTCAAAACGTACCATTACACGCAGATTTTCACCGACCATGTAATTCTCGCCCGACAACGCCCGAACATACTGCCTCATATCCGCGCTGAGTATCTCACTGATTAACGCCTCTTCAGATTCCGCGTCAAACTCCACTGGAATATCCCTTAACCGCGTAAATGACTGGTCAGAAATCCGCGCCAACACATTCAATCTCACCTGCTGTTTGAGGGCATTCAATCCCGCTGTAATTTCCTCCCTCGATGACCCGGCCTCGAATGCCGTTTGACCCAGCAATACATTTGCACTCAACGCTATAGCCTCGCTGCGTAACGATTTAAGCTCATGACGTAACTGCGATGACTCTTCCCTCATTATTCGCAGGGCTGCTTCAAGCTCTAATTTCTCTTGCTCAAGTATCAGTTTGTCGTTCCTCATAGAGTCAAGCTCAAATCCCGTCAAGTCCAAACTAGCTGACGTTTCCGCAAGCAATCCCCTTACCTGTTCGGTGTCATGCTCACTCCTCGTAAGCTGGAACTGCAAATCATACAGCTGCTGCTTAAGTATCTTCATTCCGAATAACGCCGTGCGGACATCCTGAGACAATACGGCCATGACCCCAAGAATCCCGACCGCTATCATCGCTCCTGTTAATGCTGTGATGAGTCGGCTTGTGTTCTTGGGACGGAGGCCGAAAATTGAGACGCGCTTTTTTCCCCATTTCGTTCCGACTGAGTCGCCAAGCACTGAAAGTAACGCGCTCCCGATTATCACAGACAATATAGGCAGCCAGTTTATATCTTCAAGAAACCGCACGAACATTTTCTCTCTCAGCTCCTTTTAAGGTGAGGCGATAATTCAGAAATCATTACAGCTGTAAATATAAGCGCACAGCCCGTAAGCATTCTTATTGTTACAGGCTCATTAAGAAAGATGATACTGCTTGCAAGCCCGAATACTGACTCAAGGCACATTATTATTGTCGCGTGTGAAGGCTCTGCGTATTTCTGCGCGATTATCTGTAACATGTAGCACCCGAATGTAACGAATATTATCGTGAAAATTAATTCCATAAGCCCGTTGTAACTGAGATATTCAGCAGGGGACTCAAAGATTAACGATGACACTAACGAGATTCCCGCGAACACAACGAACTCCGCAAAACTCAGCGTTACGGGGTCGCAGTCCTGAGTGTAACGGCTTATCGCTATTACCTGTACCGCAAACATCAGCGCACATATCAACGTCAATATATCGCCCCAAAGAGTCTCAGAGCCGGAATTTTCATCGC
>JAFSLR010000254.1 GCA_017448375.1 Synergistaceae bacterium
CACGTTCCAGCCGTAAGCCCGGCAGACTGCCCTGTCATTATCGCGGTGTGCCCTGCGTAATTCCGGCGGCATGAACGTATCATCATAAAGCCCCGAAAAGCTGTCAGAAGGGTAAAGCGACCGTGCGTCAAGAATCTTCTGTGCGGTTTCCTCGATTTTAGCGCGCTGCTTCGGTGTGGGACTCGGCCATGCGAACGTGTTGTACACAATTTCATTCGAGTACCTGTAATCGCTCTTCATTCGACTGCCGACTCTCCTCATCCATGCCATATGAACCCGTGAAGTGAGGACTCCGAAATGATAGAGTGTTGCGTTTGGGATAATGCGTAATCCATCACCGGGTATAACATCAGGGGTAAGCCAGTCCATTGGGATATAGTATCGTTTCTCTGATGATGTTTTCGGGATTGCTATATAGCGCGTAGAGCAGTATCTGATTTCACCGAAAAGTGAAGGATATTTTGCTCTGCTCAGAGTCGCTTTTCTCTTGCTTGCCTCCCTGAATGCCTGTACCATTTTTACACGCTTATAAACTTTCGGGCATTCCCTAACATCATCAGGATTTGCACCGACAAGCCACAGGCAATAGCGGGGTACTCTCTGTATGAAGTCATCAGCACCCATGAAAGGCCGTATGAATTTCTCTGCTTTAGGATTGGCATTAACAAGCTCGCGCATTTCATCAAGTGTCATAATTAGATTCCCGTCATCTATCGGCATACTTCCTAACGTCATTTCCGGGGCGTTCTCGCTGATTGTAATTTCTCTTGACTCTGCAATATCCTCATCAGGTCCTTCATGAAGATAGAAGTTAATGTTGTCGACTTCCCTGTATCTTGTATTGATTTTGCCGTCCTTGTCTTTATATTCTGAGTACAACCTGCGTTTTTCGGGCGGGTTAGTGCTGAAGCCGATAATGACAACGTGAACACGAGCCATTTTGCTTGGATCAGGAAGCTCATTTTTCCAGACGAAAGGAAGATACGCGAAATCTATTTTTATGTTCCATCTTTTAATCATGGGCTTGATATACCCGACTTGCTCGCCCTGTGTGATTGAGTTTGTTGCAACGAATGCGGCCTTTACGTTTTTTTCCTGTAAATAATCCGAAGCCATTGCGAACCAGCACAACACATAATCAAGTTGCTTTTTTGGGCCGAAAAATGACTCTACATCATCTCTTTGTCCCTTGCTTTGTCGTGAATATCCCAAAAACGGAGGATTACCCATAATGTAAAGCATATCTTCATGTTCGATTTTCCAGCCCGGGAGCTTCCAGCCCAAATTTTCGAGTTTCTCCATTGCTGAGCCTTGCTTTATGTGATGATAATCGACAAGAGGAAGGCGAGACTCATTGGAGTGCGTAATATCTTGTGTTCTCTGCCACATTTGATGATCGCTGATCCATAAAGCTGTCCTTGCTATGTTAACTGCGAAATTAAGTACTTCAATCCCGTGAAACTGAGTGATTGAGACTTTAACGGAGCGTTCTGCGTCCTCTGGCAGCTCATAGAGTATTGAGTTTTCGAGTCTCCGCAATGACGTGAAGGACTCTGTGAGGAAATTCCCCGAACCGCAAGCGGGGTCTAAGAATCTGAGCGCGGATAATCTCTCCTGAAACGCGAGCAATTTTTGAGTCCTTTGGGGTGATTCATTCTCATCAATTATTGCTTCAAGCTCTTCTCTGAGGCCGTCAAGGAACAGCGGGTCAATGACTTTGTGAATATTTTCGGTTGACGTGTAGTGTATGCCTTCCTGCTTTCGTGTTTCGTCATTGAGTGTGGCCTCGAAGATTGCGCCGAAAATAGTCGGGTTAATATCTTCCCAGTTGAACTCGGCCATGTCGTTAAGGATTATGCTTTTAGCCCTTTCATCAAGCTGAGGGAATCTGACATCATCATAGAAGAGTCCGCCGTCAACGTATGGAAATGCTTTAAGCTCTTTGCTGATATACGGGTCTCTTGCGTTTTCTTCAGTTCTGAGTACATCAAATAATTCTTTGAGTACTTCATTCATAGCTGAAGCGCGTTTTTTGAGGTAATCGGTGAACTCTTTTTTCCTTTTGAAGAGCCCGGAGTCCTCAGCATAAAGTAAGAACACGAGTCTAACGCAGAAAACGTTAATGTCATCGCGAGCCTTGTTGTATTGTTCTTTGTCGTAATGATTCGCGCGTGAAATTTCGTCAAGTGATTTGAGCAGGTAATCATAGAGTGTTCTGACATGTTGTCCGGCCTTGATTGAGATTTGAACATCGCGGTGCAGGGTTTCTCCGGGCACTAAGAGGAAGCCTAAATTTTCGCGTGTAACTTTGTTGATTTTGATGATTTGGGGAGGCTCTGACGGTGTTTCCATGTTATGGACGTGTATTTCTTTGAAGTTGCATGTGAGAATGTAGCGTCCTTTCTGCGACATTGGCAGCCAGTCATAATATCTTTTTGCCTGTTGAAACGGAGTGAGCATAGAGCCGTCGGATTGTTTTTCGGGTTTTGAGAGGTCAACGTAAGAAGATTTCTGCTCTATGACGATTCCTGTTGAAGGAATGAAAGCGTCAATGAATTTCTTTTTGCCGATGAGGACGCTTTTCTCGAACTCAATATAATCTTCGGGCTTAATGATTCCGAAAACGTCGCGAATTAATTTGAGCCAGAATTTTTGAGTGTTGCTTTTCTCGCTGATGATTTCAATCTGTGCTGGGCTGTTCAAAATTGAGCTTCCTCCGTTTTTTGAGAATGTAATGATTTTAACACGCC
>JAFSLR010000255.1 GCA_017448375.1 Synergistaceae bacterium
CTCCTTGAGGCGATAAGGATATTGGGACTCGAAAATCACACGCGCTTCTATCAGGCATCAACGAGTGAGTTATACGGAAAAGTTCAGGAGACACCCCAGAAAGAGACAACTCCGTTTTACCCCCGAAGCCCTTACGCCGCCGCAAAACTCTACGCTTACTGGATAACGGTGAATTACCGCGAGGCCTACAACATGTTCGCGTGCAACGGGATACTCTTCAACCACGAGTCCGAACTCAGAGGCGAGACTTTCGTTACCCGTAAAATCACGAGAGCCGCCGCAAGAATAGCATTAGGCCTTCAGGACAAAACATATCTCGGCAATCTCAACGCAAAACGTGATTGGGGACATTCAGAGGATTACGTTCGGGCAATGTGGATGATATTACAGCAGGATAAGCCCGAAGATTTTGTGATTGCTACGGGCGAAACTCATTCGGTGAGGGAATTTGCGACTCTCGCGTTCCATGAAGCCGGAATAAATATCGACTGGCAGGGTGAAGGACTCAACGAGAAAGGCATTGACACTTCAACAGGAAAGACAGTGATTGAGGTTGACCCGATGTATTTCCGACCGACTGAAGTAGATTTGCTTTTGGGCGACCCGTCAAAGGCCGAACGTGTTTTAGGCTGGAAACGGAAAGTAACATTCCCCGTACTCGTTAAACGAATGGTGAAATATGACATGGAACTTTTCAGGAAGGATATTCTTGTACGCGATGCAGGCTACAAGGTAACAAACGCGCTTGAAGAAATATAGTGTGAAGTGCAAAGTGGGCAGTGTGAAGGCGCGTACACTAATCACTACCCACTATCCACTATCCACTAATCGCCGTCCTCTGTAATCTCCCCTCTAAATTCACCCTTCCTGCAAATGCTCGTAATATGGCAGTTCTTGCACCTTCCAGAATCGTAATCAGGCATAACCTCTCCGGCTCTCAGGATTCTTACGGCACATTCCATAGCGTATTCTCCCTCATCGACTCGCCTGGATATGTCTTTGTCGAGAGTGATATTCTTCCCCTTGTCATCATACGGCGAAAACTCCGCGAACATTCCCGCAGTCTGTCCCGAAAACGTACCCCAGACTCTTCCGTCCTCATGGCCGAGAATATACACCCCCGAAACATCATAGCCGTATCTCCTCTTGAACATGGCCGAATATAACGCAAGCTGCAAACCATGAGTGAAGGCTTCCGGCTCTCCGTCTTTGTGCCACGATTTTGCGTCAAGATTCTTCATCCCTTCATCGTAACTCTTTGATGACATTCGCCCCTCTTTGTAGTCGGCAATGAATGCGGTTAATGAATCGTCATTCCCGCGCAAAATTTCTATCCTGTCGCATTTCCCGAAGAACTTTACCCCGTCAAGCTCCGACTCCAAGTGCGCTTCATCCTCAAGCAATATTGACTCGTGCCTGTAATCCCTGTGCAAAATGTCAAGAATTTCACCCTGCAATACAGCCAGTCGATTCGCCCGGAATTTCAATCCTTCACGCTTTCTTGCGAGTCTCGAATCTTTAAGGAGAGATGAAAACTCAGCGTATGAATCATCAACGGACGATAATTTTTCCCATTCTGATTTTGCGATTGATACGAAATGCGTACCCTTTGCGGCCATGTCATGACGGTAAATTTTCCAGACTGACTCCCAATATTTATGAAGAAGATTACCCCATTCAGCCGGAGAAATTAATTCCGAGTCGGGCTGATAGAGTTTAGCCTTCCTCCGCTGATACCATAAGAACGGGCACTCTAATAGCTCCTGTATATCGCTCGCATTAACTGAATTTGCATGAGCCTTAACGCATGGAGTATGGCGTGAAATTTTTTCCCCCGCGTCAATCTCCGAAAACGTAAATCCGTCAGCACCCAAGAGAATATTTATTCCCTCAGATGTAAGCGGTAATTTCTCCCATTTCGGCATATCGTCAAGAAACTTCTTCATGAACGGAGACTCAGATACCGGCCTTCCCTCATCATCAAGCAATGGACGCGATATTACTGTCAGCTTTTCGCCCGTCATGATTAAACGCCTGAATAATGCTTCGTGCTGTTCGGCTTTCTCTTTTGTTCGGGGAAGAAATGCTCCGTTTTCGTTGAGCCTTGAACGTTCCTCGTTCCCCAAAAGCGGTGAGGCTTTCTGATTTTGAGACCATGATTTCTGCGTTACGCCTGTCATTATCCATACTGGGAATGACGTTAAAACGGGTGGAGTCCCTGCGAATATCTGCACGGAGTTTGAGAGCTGAATCGGTGCGCGTACGTGGGAGTTTCTGCACCAGTCCTCCAAGAAGTCGTAAGCCTTATCGCCTTTGAGCTTTTCACTGCTTGCGCGTCCTAAATCAGGCAAAAGTTCCTGAAGTGCTGTAACTTTCTCGCTTACGGTTTCGATTGCGCTTGCTGTGAGCCTCACAGACTCGTCAAGCTCAGGGAATGCCGAAATATTATCGCCCTTTTCAAGCCATATATTATCTGTGTGAAGGAAATCATTAAACGCCTTCATTATTCGCGCGGGAGTATTATTATCTTCAAGGAATGCACAAAAAGTTTTGACAGCTTGAGCCGAAATCATAGCTTTTTGAAATACATCGTGCAATTTATTCTCAGTATCATTAGCTCTTTCCGAAAGATATTCAACCCAGCTTTCAATCCCCGAACGCCCCGCCCTGTAAGCACTCATAACGGGGAATTTTGACCCTGCGAAGCACGGCTGAGTCCACAAAACGGCGGTGTCATATGTCGGGAACTGTCTGGCGTTAAGGTGCCTCAATGACGCAACGATTTTTCCCGGAAGAGTCCTGCTTATCGTTACGCCGTCCCTGAAGTTGTGGGGGATTCCGTATCGCGTGAAAGCCTCAGAGAATGAGTCCTCGCGTCCCTCGTCAATCATTAGGCCGATTGCGTCAAAGCCCGGAAAGTCTCCGCCTTCGATCCATTTTCCCGCAGACCAAAGCGCAAGAGTACGGGCAATAATTTCGGGTTCGAGTCCGGGTTCAGCTGATGGAATTTCGAGTATCCGCCCTGAAGATTCGACCGCAGAGTTGTCGATGTCTATTGTGATTCGTGCGTCCTTGCGAATCTGTGTGTATGCGTCATGAAATCCGCGCATGTTTGATTCGGGTTTGATGATGACGGTATCATAGCAGCGGTCATTAACGGCCTTCACCAATTCGAGCTGTGCGTGTGTAAACGATAGGAATCCCGCGAAGACAATCACGAGGCCTTTACCCCATTCCTGATTGTCGAGTATTGCGTTGTGAGCTTCTGAATATACCTGTGCGCTGTCAAGGAGTCCGGCTTCATGTCCGCCGGGGGACTCTAAGTATCTCAGGTACTCGCCATAAATTTCGGGTAAAAGGAACTCTGCGGGGTTATCGCTTTCGGGGTTGAAGGTTGACTGTAAATCTTCGGGTTTCACGGCTTCATTGAGGAGTTCGCGAATGTCGCTTGAGAGTACCGATAAAAATCCGGAACGTTCGACTCCGGGTAGTGATTTAATTTTGTCGCTGTGATTTTTGATTGCGTCATCAAGAATCTTTCGGAGTATCAATAAATGATCGGGGGGTGAGAGAGTCCGCCGTCTGTTTTCGGGGGGTATTATGTCCTCGTAGATGTCCTGCCATGTCCATACAGTGCGGTCGTCATGGCCGGGCATTAAGCGTTTGTCTTTTCGTGAGGGGACTATAAAGCGTAATTCACGGCCTGAAAATTCTTTATCTATATCGTGAATAATTTTGTCAAAATCGTGCTTGTTATTGTATGAAAGAGTCCGCATGATTAAACCTGCCTTTGTGAATCTGGAATGCGATAATTATATCAGCGCATAAAATCAAAACCATAAATTAAGCTAGCTCTGGTCATAGCAACAATTATCACGATATATTCTTATGGCTTAAACAGCAAAACTCAGAAACGCAATCAACGCTCCCAATACCACTTCAACATCAGCGAGATTTATCGTCAACGGTATAAACGGCAGGTGTATCCAGTCAATCACATATCCTAGAATCAATTTCTCCGCACAGTTCGACAACGCCCCACCAAGCATTATCGAATATCCGAGTCTTTCACCCTCATTCAGTCTCACAAAAATAAATACCGCAAGAAGCATTAGAGTCGCAATCACCGAAAGCCACGAAGTTAAAGACGGATAATCACTAAGGAGGCTGAATGCCATTCCGTAATTGAACACCAGCCTCTCAGAATCAGAAAGCAATATCCGCCCTATATGCTCAATGTTTATGCATAATGCCGCTATTGTTATTGTACGAAGCAAAATCTCTTTACCCCTTCAGCGACTCCGTTATTGTTGTTGTCCGGCGCAATGTAATCCGCAACAGCTTTAAGCTCAGGGACTCCGTTCGACATGGCCGCACCGATTCCGGCGTACTCAATCATGCTCATGTCATTAAGACCGTCCCCGAATGCAAGCGTCGACTCAGCCGGAAGCCCTAAATGTTCAGCAAGAAATTTCAGCCCGTCTCCCTTATTGGCTTTAGGGTCGTTGATTTCGATGTTGTTCGGAACTGATGACGTAAACAGCAGTTTGGGAAACACATACGGTAATGACTTCAGGAGATTTTCACGCAGAATTTTATCGGTGGTATATATCTGCATTTTCTGAACTCCCTTCTGCTGTCTCAATACCCCGTAAA
>JAFSLR010000256.1 GCA_017448375.1 Synergistaceae bacterium
AAGCTCAAGCTCTGCTGTAAATTCAACGCCGTGATTGTTCTTGCCGGTTAAAGTTTTTCCCTTTACGCTTATGACTCCCATCTCTGAGGGCTCGCCGTCAATCCAGCCGTAATAATTATTTCCCTGATACTGAGTGATGAACTGCTTCCCGTTGACGTAAGCTCCCCAAACGCCGTCAATGTTGAGATTCTGAGGCGGAAGACTCACTTTCGGCATAGGCGGGAACTCTGTAGGCATTTCAGGCTTCGGGGTTACGGGTTCGGGCTTGGGGGTAGGCTCTGGGGTTTTGGGTTCAGGCTTGGGCGTTACAGGTGCAGGTGTTACGGGCGTGGGCGTTACGGGCGCAGGGGCTTCGTTCATGCGCGTAAAGACTCCTGCATTTGTACCCATACCGTTCGGGCCGCTGTTGAACGTGATTACAAGCACCTTGCTGAAAGGATTCCAGATCGCGTAAACCGTATCTTTGCTGCCGTCTGGGGCTGTTACTGTTATTCGGTTGTCCTCGACTATGTATGTTCCGATTTCGTGGCCGTTCGCGCTGATTTTGCCGTCCTCTGCAAACGTGAACTGCGTACCGTCCGAACATTTCCACGCGCCCAAGTACCAGCCTTCCGGGTAATACATATCGCCTATCGGAATGAGCATGGTTATTGTACCGTCAGAGACCGCGCCTAAAAGCCAGCTGTTATCGCCCTCAGATAATGCCGCGTATGATTTCCCTGTGAGTTCGTACTTTCCTGACTCGGTTTTTGTGTACGAGAACATCAACGGGGCTTCTGCTTCAGTGTCGAGAGTCATATAGCCGTCAGTCTTCTTTGCGCCGTGAATGTCGAAACGGAAGGGGTAAGCGTGAATTTCGGGGCTGTACTTCATGATCTCGATGACTGCGCTTGTAGGAGCGAGAATTTTCTGGCCGCCTGTGCGCGAAGGCACTTCCATTGCACATATGTAACGTCCTGAAAGTCTTTCCGAACCTTTTTCCCTAGTTGCTGGGACGAGAGGGGCAAATCGCGGGTCTGAAAGTACCTGACGGGGCGTAACTTCTGCGAATGAGCATGACGCACAAAGAACGAGGATTAATGCTGCGAGGAATTTTCTTGCTGACATTGAAACCGCACCTCCATAAAATTTTTGTTGGATTTGAGTATTATATCTCAGCTGTAAATTTCCGTAATGCTTTGATACATTGGCCGGATTATTTTTTGTTGAGGCATTCTTTGAGTACCTTCATCATTTCGAGGCTCTTAAACGGCTTGGGGAGATAATCATCAAATCCCATCGCCATATATTCAGCCCGTGCATTTCCTCCGGCGTTCGCGGTTAATGCGATGAATGACGTACCCTTAGCGTATTTCTTAGCGTGTCCGAGTGTCTCTACACCGTCCATACCGGGCATTTTGTGGTCGAGAAACACTATGTCGTAATGTCCGGCCTTAATCTTCTCTAACGCCTCTTCACCCGATTCAGCCGTATCAATATCAGCCATAGACTCTTTCAGCATACCTTTAGCGACAACGAGATTAACGGGCGTATCATCAACCACGAGAATTTTTGCCCCCGGCCATGCTGAAGGCTCGTTATCATTTCCGGCCTCAAGGGGAGCGGCATTCTTCATGAACTCTTCATACTCTTTTATCGTTATGTTGTCTCCGCGCGAGATTCTTTGAGGAATGTTGAAAGTTATCTTTGTTCCTTCGCCGTAAACGCTCTCAAGTTTTATGTTACCGCTCATTATGTGAACTATGTCCCTTACGAGAGCGAGTCCGAGTCCAGCTCCTGGAATGTGCCTAGTCTCAATGATATTAGCACGCTCGAAGGGCTCAAAGATTTTTTCCGTTTCACCTTCCCTTATTCCCATTCCTGAATCTTCAACCGTGAACGTAAGAATCACTGCTGATTTTCCGTTATCCGCAATACTTTCTGAAACGCTCAGAGTGATATTTCCTTTCTCAGTATATTTTGCTGAGTTGTTGAGCAAGTTTGTCAAAACCTGTTTCAGCCTCAAAGAATCGCCGTGTAAATGTTCAGGTATAGACTCGTCAGCATTGAGTACGAACTTCACGGGCTTTGATGAGATTAGCGGATTGATGTAGCTTTCGCAATCCTTGAGAATCTCCCATAAGTGATAATCCGACTCGTAGAGCTCCATTTTACCGGCTTCAATTTTCGAGATGTCAAGAATGTTGTTGACGATGTTGAGGAGATGTTCTCCGGCTTCTTTGATGTCATTGGAGGCGTTTCGGGTTTCATCGTCTTTAGCTTCGGCGTAAATCATCTCATTGATTCCGAGTATAGCGTTCATAGGGGTACGGATTTCGTGTGAAGTGCTTGCGAGGAAATTACTTTTTGCTTTATTGGCGGCGGCTGCTCTCTGCATTGAGTCTTCGGCCATGAGTCTGGCTTCTTCGGTTTCATTCTGTGCGCTGATTAAACGCCTGTAAGTCGGTGCCTCAAGGTAAAAGAATATGAACACTAACATTATTGTTGCGATAGTGTAGACGAAAGGAAGGTTGAGCCTGAAAAGGTACTGCATTACGAACGAGTCTATAAGGAGAATGAATATAAGGTTCATCACGATAAACTGTCCTTTGCCGTAATGTTCCTGATAGATAAGCTGCAAGATGAATCCTTCAATCACAAAAAGAACGCCGAATCCCGGAGAAAATATCATGTAGAGTCTTTCATTCTTCCCGAAAAGAACAAGAAGTACAATGCTTGTTGTGAGAATCAGAAAATGTATATCAGTGAATCTCCTGCTGATTACGTTTGTGTAGGCGGCCACGTAACACATTAAGCAGTAAGCGTTGATGTTGATTGTTGCGTAGAATACTTTTGTCCAGGCTGTTACTGTATCCATTCCCGTAAGGATTTCGAGAACGGCCTCAAAGCACGCGGCAATGAGAGTCGAAATTATGAGGAGAAGGAAACGCCTGTTGATTTCGGATTTAGTAGCCATTCTCCCACCGAGAAACGCAGAGAGAATACAGAGAAACGGAATCATGCTTATCTCTATAAAAGCCTCATTGATATTTATAGCAGTCATTGTGAAATTCAAAGCCCCTTTTATGAGTTTGATGTTTAATGAGTATAGCACCTTTATCGCGTGATATAATGCCCTCACATATTCCAATAAAGGAAGAAACTGCAAATGTTATTCATGATTGACACTAACAGGCATCTTGAACGAAGACTCACCCCCCTTAACGTATGGTCGCTTGCATTCGGGTGCGTTATAGGGTGGAGCGCGTATGTAATGCCCGGTACGGTATTTCTTCCGAACGCCGGCCCTTTAGGAACGTTAATAGCTATGGAGATTGCCACAGTCGTAATGCTCATAATAGCCTACAATTACAGCTACATGATAAAGAAATTTCCGTTGACCGGGGGCGAGTTTATTTACGCAAAGATGGCATTCGGGGAAGTTCACGGATTTTTGTGCGCGTGGTTTCTGAGCCTCGCTTATTTGTCCGTAATACCCCTTAACGCTACGGCCATGAACTTAATCATGAGGGCTGTTGCGGGCGACACGTTCCAATTTGGATTTCACTATATTATTTCGGGCTATGATGTATGGTTCGGTGAGATGGTTCTTGCGATAGGGGCATTATTTCTCTTCCAGCTCATAAACTCGGCTGGAGTTCATGTTACGGGGAAATTGCAGACATTTCTTGTGATGATTCTTCTTGGGGGAATATTGATTCTAATCGGCGGTGCAATGTTCAGCCCAGAAGCGTCAACCGAGAACCTTCACCCTATGTTCCACCCTACAGACCCTTCATTCACGAAAGGGATAATGGCTCAGATTATCGCGGTATTTGTTACGGGGCCGATGTCGTTCGTAGGGTTTGACACGGTTCCGCAGTTAATGGAGGAGTCAAAATTTTCGTCCGACCGCGTAAAAGTCGTAATGGACACAAGCATAATCTGCGGAGGATTCGTGTACATAGCATTGACGATATTTGCGTGTGCAGTCATTCCGTATGTGTATCATCATTCATGGCCTGCGTATATTTCCGACCTTCCGAATCAGGGCGGGGCTGCGGGAATTGCGACCCTCAACGCGGCACGTATAATCATGGGGAAAAAAGGACTAATCATTCTCTCAGCGTCAGTGATTTCGGCGATGCTTACGGGAATGATCGGTTTCTACATGGCGACGAGCCGATTGCTTTACTCGATGGCGAGGGACGGAATGATTCCCGACTGGTTCGCCTACCTCAACAAGAACGGTGTCCCGACTCACGCCGGACTATTCTGCACTGTGATTGCGGGGCTGACGTGCTTAATGGGACGGGCTGTGATGGGATGGGTTTTCGACATGGCCTCAACGGGGGCTGCGATAGGGTTTGCGTACACGTCGATAGCGGCGGCGAAATATTCGTGGAACGAAAAGCGTACGGACATTTTGATTTTCGGGGTATTGGGATTCATATTGTCGTTAATGATGGCGGTATTTCTTTTGTTCCCTATTCCCGGGCTTAATGTTTCGTTGGGGAATGAGTCGTATACTCTCCTGTTTATCTGGGTGGTAATCGGTACTCTGTTCTACGTAATAAAGCGGACATGGGGGGGGGGGGGTCATTTACCCCAAATTACACGGAGATGTACGCAGATAACGAAAAAATAGAGTCTGTACAATAAACTTGTATAGC
>JAFSLR010000257.1 GCA_017448375.1 Synergistaceae bacterium
ATCGGGGTCAGGTTCGGCGGAAAATGCTATTGACGGGATAATTATTATCACAGCGAGTATCAATAGAAATTTCTTCATTGGTTAATAGAAATAGCCCCCTCCCATTTTCGCATAACTTGCGGCGGCGTTCTTAGCGTTTGCGCGCGAGACCATTTGAGAACGCAATCCGGCCGAGTACTTTTCAATCTCTGATATTGCGTCATCTTCAGCCTTGATGATACTTCCGGCAATTTCGCGGCTCTCCTCAATAAGTGCGGGCAATTCCTCATCATCGGGGAAAATCTCAAGAAGTCTCATTCCGAAACCGTCCGTATTCTGAGCGTTCGAGTCAAGCCCTGACTCCGTGAGAATATCCCGCCACCCGTCAGCAAGCAACTGAAGCTGTGAAATAATATCGTCTTTCTGCTCAAGTATTCCTGATAATTCGTCCATATCACCATTAAGGACAATGGCTTCCAGCTCTCTGGAAATCATTGCCCTTAGGTGCCGGCAGTACTTTATCTCGCGCCGGATTAGGTCTTTTGCCTGCTTAAGTACTTTATCCTGCGAGGGTGAATGTTCCGGCCTTTGCATTTTTCGCGGGTGAAGGGGCTTTGTACGACGGCGCGGGAGCTTTATAGGGTGATGATGCGGGTGATGATGTAGCGGGTTTAGCCTCCGGCGTTTTGCCCTCAAGTTCATTCATGGCATTCTGAAGGTCTTTGTCTTCGGGATGCTCTTCCTGATATTTTTCAAGCAGCTGCATTAACGCGCTTTCCCATGTCTGTTTAAGCTCCTCAAGCATTCCCCGTACTGTTCGGAGATTGTCGGGTTCCTTCTTCATGTTTGCGTCAAGAAGAAGCTGATACATGTACTCGTAGAGCTGCATTAGACGGTCAGCCATTTCCCCGCCTCTCTCGCGGTTAAGGGTTACCATAAGCTCGCGGATTACTTCCTGAGTGCGGATCACTTCCTTGTTTGCGAGGTCATAATCGGGAGTCTTGGCGATCATTGCGTTTTCTGCTGTCCTGCAAGCCTTTATGCCTATGTCATACGTGATGAGCAAAAGCTGTTCCTTCGTTGCCGTTGAAATCCTTGTGGCCTGGTACGTGTACTGTGCATTGTTTGTCGGTGCCATTTAATTTTTCCCCCTGAAACTGTTTTTATTATCGCTTTCTGTACAAGTTATCGGCGGATTATGTGTTCCCATTTAACACAAACAGGCTTAAACGTCAAGATTTTTTACTTCGCGGGCATTTGCTATGATGAACTGCCTGCGGGGTTCTACCTTGTCGCCCATGAGAATGTCAAAATATTCGTCAGCAAGAAGATTATCATCAAGCTGTACTTTCTTGAGAATCCTGTTGGCCGGGTCCATAGTAGTCTCCCAAAGCTGTTCGGGATTCATTTCGCCGAGTCCCTTGTAACGCTGAACGCTGACTTTTGACGGGTCTGCTGCGCTGTCGACTCTCTGCCGTAATTCCCTGTCCGTGTAGCAGTAATGTACTTCCCTTCCGTACTGTACGCGGTATAACGGGGGCTGAGCGAGATACAAATATCCCTGCGCTAAGAGTTCGGGCATATGGCGGTAAAAGAATGTCAGAAGCAATGTAGAAATATGCGCTCCGTCAACATCAGCATCGGTCATGATGATAATTTTATGGTAGCGTAATTTCTCAGCGTCAAATTCATTCCCGATTCCGCAGCCTAAAGCGGTTATTATCGTCTGGATTTCGCGGTTTGCTAACATTCTGTCCATGTGAGCTTTTTCAACGTTGAGGATTTTTCCGCGCAACGGGAGTATTGCCTGAAATTTACGGTCTCTTCCCTGCTTTGCCGATCCGCCAGCTGAATCACCTTCGACAATATAAAGCTCGGTATTCTCGGCCTTCTTTGAGGAACAGTCAGCCAATTTTCCCGGAAGACTCATTCCTGACATTGCACCCTTTCGGACAAGCTCACGGGCTTTCTTTGCGGCTTCACGGGCACGGCGGGCGCGAATGGCTTTCTCGGCAATCGGCCTGACGATTTCGGGACGGTCTTCAAACGCTGAGATTAAACCCTCATAGATGAATGAGTCGACAGCTCCGCGCACTTCACTGTTACCGAGCTTAGTTTTTGTCTGGCCTTCAAACTGAGGTTCGGAGAGTCTCACGGATAATACGCAGGTCAATCCTTCTTTGAGGTCATCGCCTGAGAGATTCTCTTCACGGTCGCGCAAAATCTTTCCAGATCTCGCAAGCTCATTCAACGCGCGAGTCATGGCCGAACGTAATCCCGAAAGGTGAGTCCCGCCTTCAATCGTGTGAATCAAGTTAGCGTATGTGTACATGTGTTCCTGGTAGCCGTCGTTGTACTCGAATCCTACGTCAATAGCTACGTTGTCGCGGACTCCCGAAAGCACTACGGGTTCTGGGAAAAGGGGCATTCTGTCGCGGTCAATGTATTTCACGAACGCGCCGATTCCGCCCTTGAAGAAGTATTCGCGTGATTCGTTCGTGCGTTCGTCAAGGACAGAGATTTTCAGCCCGGGATTCAAGAATGCCAACTCCTTGAAGCGGCTCTTGAGCGTGTCGAGTGAGTGGTGGACTTCCTCAAAGATTTCGCCGTCGGGCATGTAAGTTATTCGTGTTCCCTGCCAGTCAGCTTTAACGCCCTCGCTTAAATCCGTAACGGGGACTCCGCGCTCGAATCTCTGTGTTTTCTCGATACCGTCGCGGGCAATCGTAACGACAAGCCATTCCGAGAGAGCGTTTACGACCGAGACACCGACTCCGTGCAAGCCCCCCGAAACTTTGTACGCGCCTTCGCCGAATTTCCCGCCCGCGTGCAATACTGTGAGTACGACCTCGCTTGTAGGCCGTCCGTTGTAGGGGTGAGGGTCAGTAGGGATTCCGCGCCCGTTGTCCTGTACTGTAATGCTTTCATCGGGGTGTATCGTGATTTCTATCTTGTCGCAGAATCCGGCCATTGCCTCATCGACTGCGTTGTCAACGACCTCATAGACTAGGTGATGAAGTCCGCGTGATGATGTGTCGCCTATGTACATTCCGGGGCGTTTGCGTACTGCTTCGAGTCCCTCAAGTACTTTGATGCTTTCTGCTCCGTAATTTTCTGTTGGTGATGTATTAGTGATTTCCATTTCTGCCTCCTATTAGGTTTCACGTGTGATTATAGCAGAATAGCTTTGTGATATGATTGACGCAAAAATTTTCGGGAGGCCGGGAACGAATGCCGGAGAAAAAACAGATAACACGAACACGAGTCCGATATGGCGAGACCGATAAAATGGGAGTCGCATATCACGCAAATTATTTGAACTGGTTTGAAATGGGAAGAAGCGATTTATGCCGGGACAACGGGAAGAGCTTTGCCGTTTGGGAATCTGAAGGCGTATTGCTGCCAGTTGTTGAGGCTCATTGCAGGTACAAATCACCGCTGTACTATGAAGATGAGATAGAGATTGAGACAACCGTAACGAAACTCACAAAAGTAAGCGTAGTGTTCTCATGCAGAGTATTGCACGCCGACACAGGGAGAGTTGCTGCTGAAGGCTACACGAAACATGCTTTCACTTCTGCTGACGGGAAATTATTGCGGGACGGTAATCCGCTCTATGAATGGCTGAAAGATTTTCTTACGGAATAAAGAAAGGGGCTAGGCACAAAACCTAACCCCCTAATCACTACTCACTATCCACTACCCACTATCTTACGGGTTCGATTAGGCCGTAGCTGTTTTCCCCGCGCTTGTAGACAACGTTAATTTCACCTGACGCTGCATTCTGGAACACAAAGAACTCATGCCCGACAAGTTCCATCTGCATTACGGCTTCAGCTGCCTCCATAGGGTGAACTTCTACCTTCTTCACCTTGTCGATTACCGGAGCGTTTGAGTCGTCTTCCTCGTCAACGCTGAACGAGAAATCCTCGCCCGTGCCTAACTGCGCTCTGTCCTTGAGGTAGGAATTGTACTTCTTGATTCTCCGCTCAAGGTTCTTCAATGACTGGTCAAACGCCTTTCTCGGCTCTAATGCGTCTTCCTCTGCCCTGAGAATTACACCGTTTGCATTGGCTGTAGTCTCAACGTTGAAGCTGCCTTTGTGGTGCGTAACTACGATCTGGCAGTTCATGATACGCTTGAAGAATTTTTCCAGCTTGGATATTTTCTTCTCCATGTAATC
>JAFSLR010000258.1 GCA_017448375.1 Synergistaceae bacterium
AGCTGGTACAACATTTATAGATAAAGGAGCAAACTTTCATGAACTGGATTTACCGCAATGACACTGACTCAGTCATCATTTACCGCTCGGAGACTTGGCTGCCGGGCGTTTCGCGTGAAGTGTCCTATCCTGTACCGCCTGAATTAGGATTAACATGCATTCAGGAAGGCGACTCACCCGACCCCATAATCTTTCACAGCGATATTACCGTTCAGCCAAACTCGCAGGAAGTTGTCAGCATTCCTGCTCCGAAACTTTCTCATGCGGTCGCGCTTTCGATTTTCTGCATGACTCAGAGTTCAGGCTGCGAATGCAGGTTCAACAGTCCGCGTAACTGCATTATCCCTATTGACGTTCGTGGGTTTCAGCAGACTACCTCATGGCAGAATTGCTCTCGTATCTACCTCATGAACAACACTGACAGCGAGGCAGTTATTTCTGTTACAGCTTCGGAGGCGGTGTAACACATGCCTGTTATGATTATTCCGGCTTCTACGTTCTATGGTTCAAGCGGTGGGGCTTCGGCTGACGGCCATACTCACAGCAATACAGCCACGCTCAATAAGCTGTCTACTAACTCCAGCGGTAAACTCTGTTTTAATGGTCAGGTCGTTGGCGAAAAAGCTATCGAAACGGCCTGCAACATTACGCTTACAGCTAGTCAGGTTCAGCAGAAATTTATCGCTCTTCCTGATGACTGTGATACTTCTCGTGTTATCACTTTGTCCCTTAACGGAGTCGCTTTTCCTAAAGGGGACGCTTGGGAGGTGAGCGAAAATGTGAACTCTTCTACTACCGATTTAATCACGTGGCAAGGTCTCGGCCTTGATACTCTCGTTCAGGCTGGGGATAACGTTTTGATTTCGTACTACAAAAAAATTTAGGAGGTTCTTTTCATGCTTGACAGAAGATTTTTGTCTATCAGCGTAACAGTTCAGGGCATTGCCAATTCTCCGGCGGATAATCCTACCGCTGGGACTCAGTACATCGTAGGCTCAAATCCTACAGGAGTTTTTGCGGGCGCAACTGCTAATTCCATCGCACGATATGACGGCTCAGCTTGGAGTTTTACCGCTCCTAAAGCGGGTGAACTTGAAGCCATCAATTTGCAGACTGGCGAAATTCTCAGATTCAACGGCTCGGCTTGGATTACCGCTATTACTATCAGCACCTTCCAGACGATTGCACCCGTCCTTGCTGTCGTTCCTACTGGTACAGCTCTTCCGGCTACGGCTGACGCAGGCGACGCTTTCCTCAATACCTCAGACGCTAAACTTTACACTGCAACCGCCGCTAATACGTGGGACGCTGGTACAGCCACTGCAAACGGAAGCCGTTATGCCTCTTCCACTGACTTCAAGATTTATCAGTCGGACGGTACTGCTTTATCCGCTACAAATATTCCTAATGGCGGCTGGTTCTTGAACAAAGAGGAAAATGCTCTCTGCATTTACGACTCCTCCGTTCCTGCTTTCGTTAAATTGGGCGGCAATTCGGATAGCGATTCACTCTCTACTGCTACTGAAATTCACACCCTTACAGCTCAGGAAGTTACCGCTAAATCTTTTTCTCTCTCACATGCTGTTGCTAGCGGGCAGGAAGATAACGTACTTCTTTTCGTTTCGGGGGTCGCTCAGGCTGTAGGGACAGATTTCACCGCTTCGGGAAGTTCCATATCTTGGACAAATAAAGGTCTGGATTCTCTCGGCCTCGTTGCAGGTGATATTCTTATCGTCCACTACGTAAAGGCATAAGCACATGAATTTACTCATCGCAAATAACGTCTGGCGGGCTAACAACCTGCCGGACGGCCTCACTTTCAAAGATGGCGTAATTTCAGGTAATCCAAACGCTCGCGGAATTTACACCGTGCCTGTTACAGTTACAAACGAATTAGGGACAAGCACTGCTAATATCATTATCAAAGCTCGATACAGGGACGATGTTACTATCATGAAAGACGGCGCGGAATTAGAAGTTATTAGGCTTCCTGAACTCATTACAGCTATTCAGGAAGGTACAGCGCAGAGTAAATACAACTGCACCACAACGCAAATGTTAATTACTCTCGTTCATCCTCTTACAGGCGCGGTTCTCAATGATATTCCGTTGAATTTTTGCTCATTCAGAACTGTTACTCTTGAGGACGGCACTACTAAAACAGGACTCATTCTCCAGTTCGCGAAAACTCTCTGGAAAGGGTTTGCTCCGTTCGGCACTAATGGATTTAACAGATGGAAATATTCTCAGCTCCGAAAATGGCTCAATGCTTCCGGCGCGTCATGGTTCACATCTTCATACACCGCCGATACTCTCACACCGCATGAAGGAAGTTACACCGATAACGGCATTAAGGGATTTTTGTCTTATTTGCCGTCCGCGCTTGTTGAAGCTATTTTACCTGTCAAGGTTATTACTCAGGCGTTCTTTGATGACTACAACGAAGATGCCGCTATTGATGACCCTGATTACGTGAATGGCCATGACGCTGATGTTACCTACGATAAAGTTTTCATTCCTTCTTTTTCGGAGATGGGCATTACCGGCAATGATGAGTTTTTTCCTGATACTGGCTTTGAAGGAACAACATGGGATTATTATTCTGCACTGTCAAACGGGAATGCTATTTGCAGAGATTTTGATGATATTTCTTGCTCTGTCATTACGCGCTCGGCTTATCTTGACGGAACTGACAAGATAATTTACGTTAATAATCAGCTTCAGCCTTCAGCGGGAAATGTTTATAACGCTGATTCTGCTTCAGCTCCGGCTTTCGTTATAGGTTAAGGAGGTGTAACTATGTCGAAAATTGATGCCTCAAGATTTCTAGCTCACCTTCAGAAAGTCTTTGCTCCGAAAATCATTGACGGGCAGGAGTTTATTGCTTACATTGACGGAGACAGCAATTCTTTTATCATTCAGGCTGAAAACGTCATTAACGCTTCTACAAGCAATAGCAGTTTCGATTCGGAAGCCGTTGAAAATTTAGCAATTCAGCTATCAGCTTTACAGTCTCAGGCTGATAGTCTCGAAAATTTTTGCAGGTCTATCCCTGCCTTGCAGACGCAAATATCAACTTTAAGCGGCGATACTGAGGAAGGACTTCTTGATTTCGAGTGGGCTTTTATACAGGAAGCTATTAGTGATATGAAAGCGAATATTTCAGAATTTAGTGGCAGGCTTGAACCTCTTGAAGAGAAGATAAGCAGCATTGAAAACCAATTTTATGGACTTTCCAATGATAACGATACGATAACTTCCTCTGACCTCAATGAAGCTATAGTAGGGCTTGAGCTAAAAATTTACGAAATGCAGGAGACTATAGACACTTTGTCGCTTGAACTTCACGGACAGGTTACATCTGAAACTGAGTACGATATTTCATAACCTCTGGCAGGTGATTTCATGGCTATTGAACTTGTCAAGAAAAATTATCTCATTGCCTATGTTCAGGATTCAAATTCAAGTGAAGTAGTTCTCTCTGAGGCTCTTACTCCTTACATTGAGGACTTTAATTGCGGCTGGGTCGGCACTGGCAACGGCGTTTGGTCATACGAAAAACCTACACAATCATATTCTGATGTTTACAGCGTTCAGGGCGGACACAAATATTATTTAACTCTCGGCTCGGATGTCGGTACTCGTTTCAGGGTTATGTTCACAACCGTTGACGTGTCAACTGTATCATCTGGCAAAGTAAATGGTACAGCGGTCAATAAGTCAAATTACAACAATCCTTCACCTAATCAGAATCTCTATTACACAACTCCGTCTGACGGCTATATCGTAGTTCAGAAAGATAACGTTGGCAAAACTGGCATTAAAACTTACCTGCACGACACTATAACTAGGTCTCCTATTCATTGTCAGTTCTTAGGAGCTGTTAATGACAATCTCGATTCAAACAAAGCACTGGCCATCGTTGAATTGCTGAAATCATGCCTCAATTCCTCTGTTCAGGTTAAAGCCGTAAAGAAAATTGAAGGCTATAAATTAATCGTTAAAAAATGAAGGGAGGTAAAAGCATATGGCAACTGAAACATTAAAGAAAGTCGCAGTAAACATCATACTCGAAAACGGCACCGACTCAGAAGGCAACCTCAAACTGGTAAACCTCTCACTCGGCACGCTCAGCAAAGACAGCTTCGACGCAGACAAGGCTCTCGGAATAGTTCAGGTACTCGGCCCGTGCCTCAGCAAGACAATCAACAGCGTGGTAAAGGTACAAACATCGACTATTTCAGCGTATTAAGAAAGGTGTGATTTTTTATGGCATCAGGAACTAGATTAGTACTCGGTTTCAAGACAAGCTCAGGAAGAAGCATGACTTTTATCTACAATTACGCTAGGCCGTCATCAAGCCTCGCTAACATAAAAGCTCTCATGAACGGTATCATTGCTAACGGAAGCATTTTCAATACTGTTCCTGTTGAAGCCGTTTCAGCTAAAGAAGTTACCACAACAGAAAACGTCTACGATTTGGATGAGTAAAGGAGTGTTTTTATGGCAAAAGATACTGAACATTTCAAGGTCAGCGAGTTCACCTGCAAATGCGGGTGCGGCAAGAATAACATTGACCAGCGCGTCATCGACATGGCCGAAACTATCAGGCAGACTCTCGGCGTTCCTGTGAGAGTGAACAGCGGGTGCAGGTGCGAAAAGCATAACGCTAAAGTCGGAGGCGTTAAATGCTCTAAGCACATTACGGGGAAAGCCGCAGATCTGTCGTGTTCTCTCGGAGCGGTGAAGATGTTTGAGACCGTCAAGAAGTTACAGGC
>JAFSLR010000259.1 GCA_017448375.1 Synergistaceae bacterium
ATTACAGTTTAAGAGCGATAAGAATCGTAAGGTTGAGAATGTCGCGGCATTTAGAGCCTGTTTTGTAGATATTGATGGTAAATATTACGGGCGTGATGACCTTACAGCGGAAGAATGGAAGACAGCGATTCTGAAATTCCACCGAGAAAATAAACTCCCGATGCCGAGTGAGATGGTATTCAGCGGAAACGGAGTACACGTAAAATATTTCTTCACGCGGCTGATGACAGTGAAAGAGTTATCGCGCTGGGAACGCCTTCAAAGAAAACTTGCTGAGATATGCAAGGTGATAGGAGCGGACAGTCATTCGACAGACGGAGCGCGAGTTTTGCGAGTAGAGGGAACAAGGAACTGCAAGCCCGAAACGCAGGACAGAGACGTGCGTGTAATCTTTAGGGGAGAGGATTACGACTTTGAGGAATTTGCACGAGCAATCGAGTCATTTGTTCTTGCGTCCGAAGACCCCAGCGAGGAGATCCGTGAACCTGAAGCAGAAGTAAAAGCCGAAGAGCCAAAATCTGAGAAGCCATTGGCCAAAGAAAAATCGGTAGTATCAAAGACTACGGAACGTTCGAGTGTTGAAGCCAAATCGACCAGCCAATCAGAAGGCATGAAAAAATCGTGCGTACCGAGTTTCTACGTGTTAGACGCGACGGCGGGATGTGGTGAATTTGTCGCAAGGTCTGAGATTGGCAGTTATTTAGCGAAGCGGGACAAGAGCCACAGACTAGAATGCTCAGTAGCGGAATATTGCGTACCCAAACTGGAGGATAGAGCGAGGTACATAGAAAATCTCTACTTCAGCTATGTAGTATTGACGAAATGTCCCGGAGCGATGTTTGAGGAACAGCTCAAGAACATACAGAAGCGTTGCGGAGAATATCGTGGAGTAAGAATCCCCGAACCGAATCGGATACTGCGGGACGGTAGGAAGCTGATATTGATATGGCGGTACTCCCAAGAACCGAGTGGGAAGTATTTGCCCGGAATAGCGTTGCCGAGATGGAAGGCCACGCAGGAGTTTTTGAATAGGCACTTTGAGGACTGGGGAGCGATGGAGTTTTCAAGTGTCAAAAAATCGACAGTATTATTCCCCTTAGATGGATTTATGGGAGGGGACGGAACCCCCGTAAGGCTTGAATATGAAAATCCTGAAACGAAATATCTCTTTGATGATTTGGCGAAAGTGGTGCTTCCATTCAAGCAGGAAGAATCTGCTGATTATAAGGAACAGAAGAAAGCGAATCGTTCGCCGAGAAAATTGAACCTAGAGGACTTGACTGCGGAATATGTAGAACGTCGAAAATCGGCGCACCAGCAATCAAGATTTAGTCCAGCGTTGAAAATCTTTAACGACTTGGTGAAGCTGTTATCGATCAGAGCGGAACAGAATGGGGGAGCAGTGCCACAGGGGCATAGGGAGGATACAGTATTCTGCGCGATGAATTTTGCAGTAATAGGAGGACTTGTGAAGATTGCCGATAAAAAGGACTTTAACGAGTTAGCGCAGAAGCTGATAGAACAGTGTGGAGGCACGTTTACACAAGAATGTACCCCGAACACGTTAGTAACGCTACGAAATAAATTTATGGGAGGTCGAGAAGTATATAGATTTAAGAAAGGGACGTTGATTAGGCGTTTGGATATAACGGCGGAGGAACAGGAGCGGCTAGAGATATTGAAGGAGCTGCCCGAACATGCCGAGCAGAAAGCGAAGAAGGTAAAACGTATCCCTGAATATAAATTATTGGGTATCTCGAAGGCGAAATATTATCGAGATAGGAAGAAATATAGGGAAGTCTGTCGGAAACTCATGGAAGTTTACGCTCGACTTTGTGCATTAGGTTGGTTAATGGGAGAAATGAGACTAGTACAAGGTTTAGCGAAATTGTCTATACAAATGAGACTCAGAAATTCAACATATTATGAGGTGGAAAATGGGCGGCGCGGTATTCTTTTTATTCGGTATGGTGTGGGGTGGCGTTCTATGTTGCGCATGGGTCGTGGTGCTAGTCGGTGGGTGAAGATTGAGGATGCCTTGATGAAGTTTCTTGCGTATACGTATAGAGTGTGTAAGGGATTGGGAGTAAGGTCTGTTGGGCGCGTGGGGGGTATCTGGCGAGGGGTGCGTGTATTGGGTAGTGGTGGAAGGTGTAGGCCGCCGCCTTGAGGTGCTAGGGAGGTATCCTTGTGGAGAATGGAATGATAGTCGTTGCTGTTGGTTTCGTGGCTCTGTTCTTGGTGGTGGCGATGGGAGGTTTAGGTGGATATTGGCGCGTTATCGGTATCTTGGGAATCATCGGTTGGGGAGTTTCGGTGGAGCTGAAGCCGATGATGCAAGCGCGAACACATAGCCTTGATGACTGCCCCGTGTCGTTATCGTTGAGGCTCATGCTGTAGCTGTAAATGCGTTCAGCCCTTTTGCGTGGCTTGCTGTTTTGCTCGGTATATCGTCGTTACGCTGATGCCTGTCATGGCTGAGACCTGCTTGTACGAATGCGTTTGCAGTAGCTCCAGTGCGTGGTCTAGTTGTATGCGCTTGAACTTCTTGGGACGGCCTTCTCGGTAATTGGCGTTCTGCTTGGCGATGGCTTTGCCCTCCATAGTGCGTTGAAGGATCATGTCGCGCTCGAACTCAGAGAAACACAGCATGATGTTCCTGATGAGTTTGCCTGTAGGTGAACTATCCGATGATGCCCATGTTGAGAACGTCAATGGTAACGCCTTTGTCGCTGAGACTTTCAAGAAGCTGAATGCCCTGAATGAGACTGCGAGCAATGCGATCCAGCTTCGTAATGATGAGCGTGTCGCCAGCCTGAATGACCTTCAGCAATTTGTCGAGCTGAGGGCGATTGTTTTTTGTACCGCTGAACACGTCAGAGAAAATTGTTTCAGCACCCGCATGTTGAAGTGCGGAAATCTGAGCATCGAGAGAATTGCCATCGCGGGCTTGGCCGTTAGTGCTGACACGAGCATAGCCGTAAATCATGTGAAAGAAGCCTCCAGTAATGAAAACGAGTTTTGAAAATATACATAGTCCTGATTTTACAGTAGGGAGGAAAGATTTTCAAAAATGGACATTTGAGAAGGTTTTAGAGGGCATGAATGAAGTGTTTAAGGGCAACTATACCCGAAGGAAGTTTAAGAAGACACAAGAAAAATTCTCCCAGCCGTAATGACAGGGAGAAGATGAGGCTTTGGAAAGTTACAGAGTTGCTTCCCTTATCTGGAGGTATGCGTGAAGAATTTTCTGGTAATCCTCATTTGCCATAGCTTCCCTGATGAGAGCAAGAAACATAGAATTGAGATTAAGGTCTTTGACCTTAGCGAGAATTTTGACATGCTCCAGCACGTTCTTGTTCGGGTAAATAGTAACCTGCTGTCTTTCCTGTGTGGAAATTGCCTCATCGGGGGTTTGTTTGCGAGAGATGAAGCGTGAGACATCGGAGTCGGACGCAAAAGCTCTTTTCTTAGCCATGAAGATTACTTCCTAAAAAGTTATCAAGGAAATTGCCATAGTCAATGGCGGCGTTGGTAGCAGGGTAGTCGAAGATACACTTGCGGTCGGATTGGCTGACGCTGATGGTGTTGCACCTGTGAATGACAGTATTGTAGACCTTAGTGTTCATGACGTGAGCTGAGACGTTTGTCTGCGCCGATAAGGTGATATAGAGGGAGTTCCTGAATGGCCTCATTGATATTCTTTTTGCCAGTGAGGATGTCGAAAGAGCCAACCACATCGTCCTCGCCGCCACTAGCCGTAGAGAAGTTAGCTTGAGCATCACAGTCAATAGCGAGGACATGAAAGTTATGTTTTGACAGGCCACTGGCGAGGGCGAGAGCAGTAGTAGTTTTAGCAACGCCGCCCTTCTTATTGACGAGACTAATGACTTGCATGAAGCAGTCTACTTTCAATGTAAAAATTTAACATTAAAAATGTTGATAAGAATATTGAGTTATAGATGAAGGAATGGCGGTAAATCGTATGAGGTATTGTGTTAAGACTAATATTGAGCGATGCTGTTACAGCAATAAAAACGAAGGGGACGTTGAAAAGACTTAGATTTTGAGCAGTCGAGCGGTGAAAAATCTGAATTCTGCTCAAGTCCCCCGTAAGGACAACAGCCTTCTATATTTAGGCGTGATTATAAAGAGCTTATCTCATCAAAGGATAAATTGGTTGCCTTTTGAATATCGTTATCAATCATGCCCATAGCGCGTAAGCGTCTAGCGGTTTCAAAGTTAGCTTCACGCCTGCCGCGTTCTTCCCCGATAGTGATTCCTTCGTGAAGTCCTTCGCTATGACCTTTGTCGCGGAAGTATTGTTCGACAAAAGTTAATTGAGCCATAGTATCATCTCCTTGAAAATCGTGAATGTCTTGAATGAATTTCTGTTGTAAAGCTTCGTCTTTAAGGTTGACGGCGCGGACGATGAAATTGAAGATGTCTTTGCGTTCTTCCTTACCCCAGCCTTTAGAGGCGAGTAGACGAGTGAGTTTCAACAGGTAAGAGAGTTTCTTTTCTTCCTTGCTTTTTCCGCTGAGGCCGATAGTCTTTTTAGTGGCGTAGAAAATGAGGTCGAAGGGATTATCGGAGTTAAGCAGATTATCATCGTCGAGAGCGTAGACCTCGAAGCAGTTGTACTTGTATGAAATACTAGAACCGTACTGCTCAAGTTTATAAGCCCCAATAATTTCATCTTTAGGACGGCGTTTAGTGAGAATAGCGAGACCGATGGGCATTTTTCTGTGATGAGCGAAGATGAGACAGCAGTAGAGCATCATGCGGAAGGAAATATCCTCGCCACCGCTGCCTTGAACCTCAATGTGTAGCAAAATCCATTCAGCTCTGCCGTCTTTGAGGAAAATTTTGATGAGTTCATCAACAAAGAGAGGAGAATTATGCTCATCAGCAACCGGGCGTTGAATGGAATCGCGAAGTTCTTTAGAGAGGAACACCGGCTCACGAGAAAAATCCACGTCATGATAGAGAGCAGGTAAAGTGCGTTCAATAAGCTGAGGGAGGAAACGTTTGATGGCATCCTTCCATAAGCCGTCGAAGTCAGCGCGCTCAGAAGTAGTAGAACTGTTGTCAGAAAAATTGTTATCCATGTAAGAATCCTCGATAAAAAATAATGGTGTAATTATACATGTAGAGGAGACGGAGACCGAGAAAATTAAGGGAGAGAATTTTGCTCGCAAAAAGAGTTAATGAAAGAAGCGAGTCGATAAGAAAAGTCCTTTTGAGAAATGTTGAGAGCCTTGCAAATATTTTTAATGGTATGAAATTGAGGCCATTGTTCGCCGTTTTCAATACTGATCCATTTTTTGAGAGACAAGCCCGAGAGTTGGGCAGCTTGTAGTTGAGATAAGCCCTTTTCTAAGCGAAACTGTAAAATGACGTTAGCGAACATGTTTTTAACGTTGTTACTGGAGTCATCATAGTGGGACATAAAGCCACCTCCTAACGAGAAAAGAGATGAAGATATTATATTATTATGGAGAGTAAATATCTACGAAAAGTAGATAAGTATTAGGTATAGAGAGAGTGATGCCAGTTAGGAGAGTAAATAGCGGCAGGTCTAGCCCACGAGCGTTGGAATCTGCGCCAATCGGGAGTGGTATCGCCCTTAAAGTCTCTATAGAGCATGGCCATAGGACAGAAACCGAGATCCTTGACGGTTTCCAGTCGTTTAGTGGCGAAGTCGAAGGAATCGCCGGGATAACCGATGAGGACGTAACAGCGTAAAAGGTTTCTGTTGCCGTACCCCGCATCCCTGAAGAGCGTTGCGGCATGTTCGAGAGGGGGCAGGTCATCAGGAGTGTCGTAAGCGAAGAAAATCTGTTTAGGCTTAACCTGCTTGAAGAGTTCAATGTGCCACGACTTGAGTAGTTTAGCCTCAATGCCGCCCCTGAAGTCAGGCCTGTGCTTCCGACGTTTGAGCATGTCGAAGACGGCGCGAATGTGTTTCTCGGAGCAACAGAGCAGGTTATCGTCTAGGACAATCCAGCCGTCAGTAATGGGAAGCTCGCGCAAAGGGCCTTCGCGTGTAGGGACAGAGCAGAACCAGCAATGATTATGACAGCCGCGCGAAGTGATAGTGTAGCCGTGTTTAAGGTACATACCGGGCGTGAAAGCCTCACCGCGCATCCCCGTAGCCGGGCCGCCAATCTTGACGTTGCCATAGCGCGACCAAGCGTCAGCAAGTCTTTCAGCTTCCAGCAAATCCCAAGTGAAAGCGACAGAAATGTGAATCTCCGAGATGTCATCAGGAATGAACAGGCCGGGAGTTCCAATAGCCACATACTCGTCTTCAGGAGTGGCGTTAGTTTTGCGAGGAAACACTCTTAGATAGTGTCGTCAAATAGTGTAAAATAATAAAAAACGAAGCAGAAGGGAGAAAGAAGATGGCAGAAAATTACAGACGACATGACATATCAGACAAAATGTGGGAGTTACTGAAACCTCATC
>JAFSLR010000260.1 GCA_017448375.1 Synergistaceae bacterium
ATGATGGAGTTCGTGAAGCTCCAGATCCTCAACCAGAGCGGTACAAGTATGCTTGCTCAGGCAAACCAGCTCCCGCAGTCCGTATTGAGCCTCCTCAACGGCTAGCAGCAGAAATTCTCATACACATAAAACTCCAACCCAGAAAGGCCCGGTAACAGAATGCCGGGTCTTTTTTTGCGGTCAATTTGTTGTATAATACTTCCATTCACAAATAATAGGAGGAAATATTATCATGGCTGTAAGAGTTGCAATTAACGGCTTCGGCAGAATCGGAAGACTTGCTTTCCGTCAGATGTTCGGCGCAGAAGGCTACGAGGTTGTCGCTATCAACGATCTCACAAGCCCCGCTATGCTGGCACACCTTCTCAAGTATGACACCGCACAGAAAGGTTACTGCGGGGTTATCGGCGAGAACAAACACACTGTAGAAAGCAAAGAACCCGTTTTCGAGGAAGACGGAAAGACCGTGAAAGTTCCCGGCTCAATCACAGTAGACGGCAAAGAAATCACAATTTATGCAGAACCTAAAGCCGCAAATCTTCCCTGGAAGGCTCTCAATGTTGATGTCGTTCTTGAATGCACTGGCTTCTACACGTCAAAGGCAAAGGCTCAGGCTCATATCGACGCAGGAGCACGCAAAGTCGTAATTTCAGCACCCGCAGGAAATGACCTTCCCACAATCGTATACAACGTAAACCACAAGACACTCAAGCCGACAGACACAATCATTTCAGCGGCCTCATGCACAACAAACTGCCTCGCTCCCATGACGAAAGCTCTCAATGATGCATTCCAGATCGTGAGCGGAATAATGACAACTGTACACGCTTACACAGGCGACCAGATGATTCTCGACGGCCCCCACCGCAAAGGAGACCTCCAGAGAGCAAGAGCCGGTGCAGCTAACATCGTCCCCAACTCAACAGGCGCGGCAAAAGCTATCGGACTCGTTATCCCCGAACTTAACGGGAAACTCATCGGTTCAGCTCAGCGCGTACCCGTAACAACAGGCTCAACAACAATCCTCGTTGCTGTCGTCAAGGGTAAAGATGTAACAAAGGACGCAATCAACGCCGCAATGAAATCACAGAGCTCGGAGTCCTTCGGCTACACAACAGAAAAGCTCGTTTCGTCCGATGTAATCGGCATGACTTACGGCTCATTGTTTGACGCAAACCAGACAATGGTAACAAAGATTGATGACGATACCTATCAGGTTCAGGTTGTCTCATGGTACGACAACGAGAACAGCTACACATCACAGATGGTCCGCACAATCAAGTACTTCTCGGAACTGAAGTAACAAACGCGCAAATTTCACAGCTCCTCCCAAATTAACGGGGGGAGTTTTTTTATGCGTTATAATATTTTCATTCTCACATTTCATTCAAGGAGTTGATATGTTTCACATGAAAATGCTTCTTGCCCTCATGGGTTTTCTTTCAGCTGTAACTCTTTGCTTCGTCCTTAACGTGGCAGGCAATGTATTTATCCCGATGGTTATAGCGTGGTTCATTCTCCAGATGTTAAGGCCGATCGTGAAAATCGCAAAAACTCTCAGGTTCAATGCGTGGTGGAGCATAATACTTGTCTTCGCAGTACTTGCTCTTGTCGGGCTTGCTGGATTCAAGTTCATTGCGGCTCAGGTTGTCGAGTTCGGCCATGTTTACAGCGAGTATTCAGAGAAGCTCATTGACTGGGCTGTTCATGTCATGCAGACTTTGAGCGTTCCTCCTGAAGCCGTGAAGAATTTTGACTGGTTCGCAATACTCCGAGACAACGCAAGCAATATCTCATCACTGATAATTGCGCTCTCAACAAAATTTGTGATGACGTTCGTGTTCTTGATGTTCATGATGTTGGAGGCTCAATTTCTCGATGACAAAATCAACAAGGCTTTCGGGAAAAATTCTGAGAGAGTCCGAAAGATTCTTTCTACGATTTCGGAACAGGTCAGCCAGTATCTTGGGACTTTAACGCTGATTAGTTTTGCTACAGGTGTATTCGCATGGCTTGTGCTTACGGCTTTCGGTGTGAGACTCGCTGCGGGCTGGGGAGTATTAACGTTCCTTCTGAATTTCATTCCGACTGTAGGCTCAATAATCGCTACGATTCCTCCCGTTGTAATGGCTATAATTCAATTCTCGCCCGGACTGTTCAAACCCGTTATGGTTCTCGTGTCATTGGCGGCAATACAGCTCACGATAGGGAACATCATAACGCCTAAAGTTATGGGTGATAAGCTCGGAGTGAGTCCCGTTGTGATTCTGTTGTCATTGTTGCTCTGGGGAATGATTTGGGGGATACCAGGCGCGCTCCTTTCAACGCCGATAATCTCAATCATCAAAATCGTTTGCGAGAATATACCCGTCCTTCACTCAATAGCGATTCTAATCGGGAGCGGTGAATCTGTGAGGAAACTTCCTGACGTTAAAGCACCTGAAGTTTCAGAAGTTGTTGAGACCGTGAAGAAGAAAATCGCTGAGACCGCAAAGAAAGTACATTTACCGAAAGGCAGAAAAGACGGGGCAAAATAAAACTTGACGAAAGCGGGATAAATCACTAAAATTATTTCCCGTTGCAAGGCGGTATAGCCAAGTGGTAAGGCAGAGGACTGCAAATCCTTTAC